>JBOFJM010000070.1:0-20683 GCA_051656825.1 Kluyvera sp. | reverse complement strand
CGGGCAATAATGCCATTACCCACCGCGTGCAACAGGTGCGTTTTACCCAAACCTGTACCGCCATACAGGAACAGCGGGTTATACGCACCGCCTGGGTTATCCGCCACCTGGCGTGCCGCAGCGCGAGCCAGTTGGTTCGATTTACCTTCAACGAAGTTATCAAAGGTATGCTTAACATTGACGTTGGAACGGTAAGACGGTTCCGCAGGGGCTGGGACGTTATCCCAACCGGCGCGCGGCGCTGGTACTGCTCGTGGCGTGTGCACCTGCGTCATTTGCGCCGGGGCGCTCACGCTCGCCGTTTCTCTTAAGGTATGAGTGACCGGTTTAGTTCCCACCTCAAAACGCAGCTGCGGGGCGTCTGCGCCGCAGAAATCATTCAACAGGCCGTTGATGTTATTGAGGTATTTATCTCTCACCCAATCAAGCACAAACCGGTTTGGCGCATACAAAGCCAGCGTGTTATCGCTCAGTTCCGCCTGCAACGGGCGGATCCACATGCTGAATTCTGTGGCTGGTAACTCATCCTGCAATCGGGCAAGACATTGCTGCCAAAGCGAAAGTGACACGGCGGACTCCACTCGAAAAAAAGTCGATACACATCATCCTCCAGGCAAACCTGTAGGCTACCTCTGAAGATCCTTCCGTCAGCACAATACTGTCGGGGATTCATTCAGTTGCTGCGCAAATGCAGCCCGAATGATGCTGTGTATAAGATTAAAAATTCGTGATTTTTGGCACACGTCGAAAAGACCCGATGCAAGCGGGTGACGTGCGAACCGCTATCTGCGGTTTTTGACGGCCATCCCCAGACTCAATGCTGAAACGGCGCGTCTTTCCCCTTTACGATCCACCGATCGCGATCGGGCCGAGGATCATAGCGTAAACTGCGCCAGAGATCTTCTGTTTCTCACAGATTCTTCCCGATTTATCCACAGGGCGGATCCAGAAGCGCTAAGTGTAAACGATCCCGATGAAGAGAAGGCAGGATTTCCTTCGCATATTGGAAAAATTAATGACTAGTGACAAATTTCTGCTTAAATGATCTCACAAAGATCCAGGATGATCCTTGCTCTTTAATGGACAGGCCGTATAATCCTCCACCCGGCGTTGTACCGCTCGAATTTCAGTGAGGGACGCTGCTCATTTAGCGGGCAAAAAACTGCGCCGAAACGTGGTTTTTTACGCGGTAAATAAGGAAAGAGAATTGACTCCGGAGTGTACAATTATTACAATCCGGCCTCTTTAATCACCCATGGCTTCGGCGTCCGTCGTTCAATTTTCGTTCGGATATCCAATAAAGCCATTGAATTTATTCAAGTTTAGGTAGAAATCGCCATGAAACGCACTTTTCAACCGTCTGTACTGAAGCGCAACCGTTCTCACGGCTTCCGTGCTCGTATGGCTACTAAAAATGGTCGTCAGGTTCTGGCACGTCGTCGTGCTAAAGGCCGCTCTCGTCTGACCGTTTCCAAGTAATAAAGCTAACCCGTCGAGTGGTTAAGCTAGCATTTCCCAGGGAGTTACGTTTGTTAACTCCCAATCATTTCACATTCGTCTTCCAGCAGCCACAACGGGCTGGCACGCCGCAAATCACCATCCTCGGCCGCCTGAATTCGCTGGGGCATCCCCGTATCGGTCTTACTGTCGCCAAGAAAAACGTTAAACGCGCACATGAACGCAATCGGATTAAACGTCTGACGCGTGAAAGTTTCCGTTTACGTCAGCATGAACTTCCACCAATGGATTTCGTGGTGGTGGCGAAGAAAGGGGTTGCCGACCTCGATAACCGTGCTCTCTCGGAAGCGTTGGAAAAATTATGGCGTCGCCATTGTCGCCTGGCTCACGGCTCCTGATAGGCCTTATTCGGGTCTATCAGCGCCTGATTAGTCCGCTACTCGGGCCGCATTGCCGTTTCACTCCAACCTGTTCTCAATACGGAATTGAGGCATTGCGCAGGTTTGGAGTGATAAAAGGCTGTTGGTTGACAGTGAAACGCGTATTAAAATGCCACCCTTTACACCCTGGTGGTGACGATCCCGTCCCGCCCGGACCATTTGATACCAGAGAACACTAACGATGGATTCGCAACGCAATCTTCTTGTCATCGCTTTGTTGTTCGTGTCTTTCATGATCTGGCAAGCTTGGGAGCAGGACAAAAATCCTCAGACCCAGCAGCAGACCACGCAGACTACGACCACAGCAGCGGGTAGCGCCGCCGACCAGGGCGTACCGGCCAGTGGCCAAGGAAAACTGATTACGGTTAAAACTGATGTGCTTGAGCTGACTATCAACACCCGTGGTGGCGATATTGAGCAGGCACTGCTTCCGGCTTACCCGAAAGCGTTGAACTCTACCGAACCGTTCCAGTTACTGGAAACCACGCCACAGTTTACCTATCAGGCACAGAGCGGTTTAACCGGTCGTGATGGCCCGGATAACCCGGCTAACGGCCCGCGTCCGCTGTATAACGCTGATAAAGATGCGTTTGTACTGGCTGACGGCCAGAACGAAATCGTCGTTCCGCTGACCTTTACCGATAAAGCAGGCAACGAATTCACCAAAACCTTCACCCTGAAACGCGGTGATTATGCGGTGAACGTGGCTTACAACGTGAAGAACGCCAGTGAAAAACCACTGGAAATCTCCACCTTCGGTCAGTTGAAGCAAACTGCCGCACTGCCAACAAATCGTGATACTCAAACCGGTGGCCTGTCTACCATGCACACTTTCCGTGGTGCTGCGTATTCAACCTCCGATTCGAAATACGAAAAATACAAATTCGATACCATCGTCGATAACGAAAACCTGAACGTTGATACTAAAAACGGTTGGGTTGCCATGTTGCAGCAGTACTTCACAACGGCATGGGTTCCACACGACAACGGGACTAACAACTTCTATACCAAGAACCTCGGTGACGGCATTGTGGCTATCGGCTACAAATCTCAGCCAGTTCTGGTACAGCCAGGCCAGGTTGATAAGCTGGACAGCGTACTGTGGGTTGGCCCAGCCATTCAGGACAAAATGGCGGCCGTTGCGCCACACCTAGATTTGACCGTAGACTACGGTTGGTTGTGGTTCATTTCTCAGCCGCTGTTCAAACTGCTGAAATGGATTCATAGCTTCTTGGGTAACTGGGGCTTCTCCATCATCGTTATCACCTTTATCGTTCGTGGCATCATGTACCCGCTGACCAAAGCGCAGTATACCTCCATGGCGAAGATGCGTATGTTGCAGCCTAAAATTCAGGCAATGCGCGAGCGTCTGGGCGATGACAAACAGCGTCAAAGCCAGGAAATGATGGCTCTGTATAAAGCTGAGAAGGTTAACCCACTGGGTGGCTGCTTCCCGCTGATCATCCAGATGCCAATCTTCCTTGCGCTGTACTACATGCTGAGCGCCTCGGTTGAACTGCGTCATGCGCCGTTTATCCTGTGGATCCACGACCTGTCTGCACAAGACCCGTACTACATCCTGCCGATCATCATGGGCGCAACGATGTTCTTCATTCAGAAGATGTCGCCGACTACCGTGACCGACCCGATGCAGCAGAAGATCATGACCTTTATGCCGGTCATCTTCACGGTGTTCTTCCTGTGGTTCCCGTCTGGTCTGGTGGTTTACTATATCGTCAGCAACCTGGTAACCATTATTCAGCAGCAGCTGATTTACCGTGGTCTGGAAAAACGTGGCCTGCATAGCCGCGAGAAGAAAAAATCCTGATTCGGTTGTAAGCCGGATAAGGCGAAGCCGCCATCCGGCAAACGGAACTAAAATCAAAGGGCGGTCGAATGACCGCCTTTTTTATTGCCATACAGTAGAGACAAACCATGAGCCATAACGACACTATCGTCGCCCAGGCAACCCCACCGGGACGCGGTGGTGTGGGCATTTTGCGTATCTCAGGCCAGAAGGCGCGCGACGTCGCGCAAGCGGTGTTGGGCAAGCTGCCAAAGCCGCGATATGCCGATTATCTGCCGTTTAAAGATAACGATGGCAGCGCACTGGATCAGGGGATTGCGCTGTGGTTCCCCGGCCCGAACTCCTTTACCGGTGAAGACGTGCTGGAGCTGCAAGGCCACGGCGGGCCGGTTATCCTCGACCTGCTACTCAAACGTATTTTGACGCTGCCGGGCGTGCGCATCGCTAATCCCGGTGAGTTTTCCGAACGCGCGTTCCTCAACGATAAGCTCGACCTGGCGCAGGCGGAAGCCATTGCTGACCTGATTGATGCCAGCTCTGAACAGGCCGCCCGCTCCGCGCTGAACTCTCTCCAGGGCGCATTCTCCACTCGCGTTAACCACCTTGTGGAAGCACTCACTCACCTGCGCATCTACGTAGAAGCGGCTATCGATTTCCCGGACGAAGAGATAGATTTCCTCTCCGACGGCAAAATCGAAGCACAGCTTAACGAGGTCATTGCAGACCTCGACGCGGTACGCGCTGAGGCGCGTCAGGGCAGCTTGCTGCGCGAAGGGATGAAAGTGGTTATCGCTGGCCGCCCAAATGCAGGGAAATCGAGCCTGCTGAACGCGCTGGCGGGCCGTGAAGCGGCTATCGTCACCGATATCGCCGGAACCACCCGTGACGTGCTGCGCGAGCATATTCATATCGACGGTATGCCGCTGCATATTATTGATACCGCCGGGCTGCGCGACGCTAACGATGAAGTTGAGCGTATCGGTATCGAACGTGCCTGGCAGGAAATTGAGCAGGCCGACCGCGTGCTGTTTATGGTCGATGGCACCACCACCGAGGCGACCGATCCGGCGGAGATTTGGCCGGACTTTATCGCCCGTCTACCGCAAAACTTGCCAATTACGGTGGTGCGTAACAAAGCGGATATCACCGGCGAAACGCTGGGGCTAAGTGAAGTAAATGGTCACTCACTGGTGCGCCTCTCCGCGCGTACTGGCGAAGGCGTTGACGTACTGCGCAACCATCTCAAACAGAGCATGGGCTTTGAAACCAATATGGAAGGCGGCTTCCTGGCGCGTCGTCGCCACCTACAAGCGCTGTCTGACGCCGCAGAGCACCTGCAACAGGGTAAAGCGCAACTGCTCGGCGCATGGGCCGGAGAATTGCTGGCAGAAGAACTGCGCCTTTCTCAGCAGGCATTAAGCGAAATCACCGGAGAATTTACCTCCGATGACCTGCTAGGGCGGATTTTCTCTAGCTTCTGTATCGGTAAGTAACGCACCTCTCCTCGCCACGCCTATCAGGCGTGGCGATTTCCTTTCAGGAAATCACAGTTGTCCAAATGGCAACTCGTCTCATTTCCCACTCCCCTTTATGCTGAGCGCCACATTCCTCACGAGGTGGCTATGACACGTTTTCTGATTTGCAGCTTTGCCCTGGTTTTACTTTATCCCGCCGGTATTGATATGTATCTGGTGGGATTACCGCGTATTGCCGCCGATTTACAGGCCAGCGAGGCGCAACTGCATATCGCCTTTTCGGTCTATTTAGCGGGGATGGCCACCGCCATGCTGTTTGCGGGCAAGGTGGCAGACCAGTCCGGGCGCAAGCCGGTCGCGATTGTTGGGGCCATCATTTTTATCCTCGCCTCAACCTTATGCTCGTTGGCGCACAGCGGGACTCCGTTCCTGGTCGGCCGCTTTATCCAGGGTGTGGGCGCGGGCTGCTGTTACGTGGTGGCCTTCGCGATTCTGCGCGACACGCTGGACGACCGCCGTCGGGCAAAAGTGCTGTCGCTGCTCAATGGCATCACCTGCATCGTCCCAGTGCTGGCTCCGGTAATGGGGCATCTGATTATGCTCAAATACCCCTGGCAGAGCCTGTTCTACACCATGATAGGCATGGGGGTTGTGGTGTGCCTGCTGTCAGTATTTATTCTGCGAGAAACCCGCCCGGCGACGCCGTCATTATCGTCGCACAGCCATCCGGCGGCCGAGTCCCTGCTGAACCGCTTTTTCCTTAGCCGCGTGGTTATTACCACGCTGAGCGTGTCGGTTATCCTGACGTTTGTGAATACCTCGCCGGTCTTGTTGATGGAGATGATGGGCTTCGATCGTGGTGAATACGCCACCACGATGGCGATGACGGCGGGTATCAGTATGGTGGTGTCGTTCTCTACGCCATTTGCCCTGAGCCTGTTTAAGCCCCGCACACTAATGCTGACCTCACAGGTACTGTTCTTGTCGGCGGGCGTGGTGCTCACCCTCGCCAGTACGCATACGGTCACTCTTTTCGGCCTAACATTAATTTGCGCAGGTTTTTCGGTTGGGTTTGGCGTCGCGATGAGCCAGGCGTTGGGGCCATTTTCACTACGCGCAGGCGTCGCCAGCTCCGCGCTGGGCATCGCTCAGGTTTGTGGGTCATCGCTGTGGATTTGGCTGGCGGCTATCCTGGGGCTTAACGCGCTGAATATGCTGATCGGGATTCTGATTGGTTGTAGCATAGTGTGTATCCTGCTGATTATCACAGTTGCTCCTAACCGGTCTGCGCCCGCACATGAAGAAATCCCTCGCCAGTCTCGATCTTAATTTACTGTTATGTTTGCAGCTCCTGATGCAGGAGCGCAGCGTGACAAAAACCGCCAAGCGGATGAACGTGACGCCATCGGCGGTCAGTAAATCGCTGTCAAAGCTGAGAGCCTGGTTTGACGATCCGCTGTTTGTGAATACGCCGTTGGGGCTAACACCAACGCCGCTGATGGTGAGCATGGAGCAAAGCCTGGCGGAGTGGATGCAGATGGGAAATCAGTTGCTCGATAAGCCGCATCATCAGTCGCCACGCGGGCTGAAGTTTGATCTGGTGGCAGAAACACCGCTGGTGATGATCATGTTCAATGCGCTGTCTCAGCAGATTTATCAGCGTTATCCGCAAGCGACTATCAAAGTGCGCAATTGGGACTACGACTCGCTGGACGCGATTATTCGCGGTGAGGTCGATATCGGTTTTACTGGCCGCGAGAGCCACCCGCGCTCACGCGAGCTACTGAGCCTGTTACCCCTATCGATTGATTACGAGGTGCTGTTTACCGATATCCCCTGGGTTTGGCTACGAGAAGATCACCCTGCATTACAGGAAGAGTGGAATCTGGAGACTTTTTTGCGCTATCCCCACATTAGTATTTGTTGGGAACAAAGCGACACTTGGGCATTGGACGATGTGCTCAAGGAGATGGGACGCGAACGAAATATTGCGCTCAGCCTGCCAGGATTCGAGCAATCGCTGTTTATGGCAGCCCAGCCGGATCACTGCATGTTGGCGACCGCGCCGCGCTATTGCCAGCACTATAACCAACTCCATCAGTTGCCGTTAGTGGCACGCCCACTGCCGTTCGATGCTGCCCAACGGGAAAAATTACAGGTTCCGTTTACGCTGCTTTGGCATAAAAGAAATAGTCACAACCCCAAAATTATTTGGCTGCGCGATACGCTTAAATCCTTATATCTTGCTGTTTCCTGAATCAAATTTTTTAAGAAATACGCGTTTCAGTTAGGGTGAAGTGTAAAAGTCTCGAAATTCCCCTTTTCAATTGTGTTTTTACGCAGTAAAACCTGATCGTAATTGGCGTAAATGCTACCCTTGTAGTTATCACAGTCCATTAATCACGGAGCGAAAAATGGCGACCCACTTTGCAAGAGGGATCCTTAAGGACGGGCATCTGCTGTCCGTCAGATTGTCATCCGCCAGCCATAACATCGCGCGCCAGCTACCGGCTTATCGCCGAACTCGCTATCTGGCGTCGCGCGCCCTGCTCGCCGAATTGCTCTTTATGCTGTACGGCATCGGCGAACTCCCGGAAATCATCACGGAAAAAGAAGGCAAACCGCATTTTAAAGATAGCCAACTGCCTGATTTTTCTATTTCCTATGCCGGAAATATTGTTGGCGTCGCGATAACAACTGAAGGCCGGTGCGGCCTTGATATGGAGCTGCTACAGGTTCTGCGCAACACGCCGCAGGCGGCGATGATGGAAAACTACCGTTTTACCAGCAACGAAAGTCTATGGATTAACAACCAAAACGACCCGCATGAGGCTCGCGCTCAGCTGATTACACTGCGCCAAAGCGTGCTCAAAATAACCGGCGACGTTCACCACGACTCACCACAAGCTCTCCAGCTCTTACCCGGCTCAGGCCGCCTGCGTTCAGCAAATATCGCTCAGCTTGAAGCACTCTGTGACGCCGAAGATGTATTGGTTTGGTCATTATCAGCGTCACCATCGATTGAAAAACTGAAGGTATGGGAGTTTGATAGTCAGTCTGGATGGCGCAGCCTGCCCGACGCACAAGCACGGGCAAATGAGCCGTCGGCACGGCTGATGAGGTTCACCAGTTTACCGGCAGAGAAAGCGCTTATACTCAACTGACCTGGCTTAAAGACAGCCATCATGATGCAAAGGAGTAATCATGTCTGACGCGTTGAAAGTTGTTACGTTACTGGGAAGCCTACGCAAAGGTTCATTTAACGGTATGGTGGCTCGCAGCTTGCCAAAAGTGGCTCCGGCGGGCATGAGCATCTCTCCGCTCCCGTCGATTGGCGATATCCCGTTGTATGATGCAGACCTCCAGCAAGAAGAGGGATTCCCACACAGCGTTGAAGCGCTGGCTGAGCAAATTCGCCAGGCGGACGGCGTCGTTATCGTGACACCGGAGTACAACTATTCCGTGCCAGGTGGGCTGAAAAACGCTATTGATTGGCTGTCCCGACTGCCGGATCAGCCGCTGGCTGGTAAGCCGGTTTTAATTCAGACCAGTTCCATGGGGGCAATTGGCGGCGCGCGTTGCCAATATCATCTGCGTCAAATTCTGGTATTCCTCGATGCAATGGTTATGAATAAGCCAGAGTTTATGGGCGGCGTAATTCAAAACAAAGTAGACCCGCAGACCGGTGAAGTGGTTGATCAGAGTACGCTGGATCATCTGGCAGGTCAGTTGACGGCATTTGGTGAGTATATTTCGCGCGTAAAAGTGTAACTTTCTCATTCACATGCCAAGAGTTGCGTTGCCAATAATTTATTTTAGACTTATTGGTAACGCGGCTCTTTTTTATTTAAAAATATTACAAACGAAAACATAGGAAATTATATTTCCCGTACATGGAAAATAACATGCCGCAGCAAAGGAAATACTGCATCCTCTTTTGTAATTAAATTTACAAGATGACAATCACGACATAAAAATAAGCAATGGCTTCCATTTAATACTTTAGATTTTTAATGTTTAGAATTGTTAATCGGATTATCTCGATAGATAAACAATTTAACCACATCGATAACCCTATGTTTATAAAAGAATATTATCATTTTATTATCTTTTAACGATCGTTTTAACCAATCAATGGTCGAATATCGATCGATGGCATCTGGCGTTCACCCCTGTATTTATTCGATCGATTTCATCGATCGATGTTTGTTAATTCAATCGTCTTTGACAATTAAAGCGCCGGATTGTAATATTCTCATCCAACAAAAAAACGTCCACGTGTTAATCCTTTGTTTCTGTATTGCAAGGAAAAAGACTAAATATTGGCGTTATCAAATATCGTATCTCTAAGCTTGATGATTAACAAAACCAAAACAGGCTTAACTAAAAAAGCAATGCAATCCGTCAGTTACTGCTTCGCTTCAGCATATTGGCTAATAAAAATATCCTCGTATCGAAAGTAGTGATGTTCAGAATTGCCAGAGAAACTAAACCTCTGCGCAACAATAATATAAAGAGTGCATTGTCCTGATTGGTGATAATTATGGCAAAACCGAAAGTGAAAAAAGCGAACTACACAAAATTAATCGGCAGTAAAAAAAAGATACGAATTAACGCCTTCCTGATTTTCATCGCCATGATGATTATCTCCTCCCTTATGGTTATCCAGCTGGAGCAACGCAGCATTCATCGCTATATTCAAAGCGAAGCGGAAGAAGTTCGCGAAGAGATTGAAGGCTTGCTGGCGGATACGCGTTTAGCCATTCAGGAGGCTCGGCCCTGGTTAGGACAAGCTTGCACTAGCGAGCTAGAGAAAAAACTCAACGCGCTGCCTAATGAAACAATGCACGTATTAGTGGTAAACCTCATGCGTGGCAACCAGGTTTACTGCTCGTCGCTACTCTACAATAAAGGTAAAAAAATCACTGCGTCGCACCTGGTGAATAACGAGGTACGCATCACCAAATCTCCCGTATTATCCGGCGTACCGATCATCACCACTGTTGTACGCTTTGAGGAAGGCAACATTTTAGCGACCGCCGACCTTCGTTTTGTCAGCTCCATCGTAAAAAGCACCGAAACCACCGGCAACTTTGTCTTGCAGGTTAATGACAAAATGCTGACTCCAGATGGCGTTATCAACAGCACGCTAAAAGACCCGCACTTTAGCCATTATGTGCAAATTGAGGACAAAGATGCGCCATACATCATCGCCTACCAGCGCCCTACGCTTCAGGCTATTCTCGGCTCAATTATGCACTCCTGGCTTTACGGGCTACTGATTATCTCCGTTTCATTGATCCCTACTGTGCTGGTTTATCAGCACATGTCGCGCAGAATGTCGTTTTACCAGCACCTGAGCAACGCGATTCACCAGGATGAGATATCTCCGCACTATCAACCGATTGTGTGCGCCCGAACCAATCAAGTACTGGGTGCCGAAGTGCTGGCGCGCTGGGTTCATGAAGAAGTCGGCTTTGTCCCACCGGATGTGTTTATCCCGGTTGCTGAAAGCAGTGGCCTTATCGTCGAACTCACCGAGCGCCTGCTGAATAAAGTGCTGGCCGACGTTAAAAATGCCCCAGAAACGTTTTGCCCCAACTTTAAGCTGAATATCAATATCAGCCATACCCATCTGATCGATGGCTCATTCTATGAGTTCACCAATAAATACGCCTCTCGCTTTAAAAAGCTCGGCTTCCAGTTGGCGTTTGAAATTACCGAAGGCAAAGACGTGAGCGTGAACCAGGACATTACCAGCAAGATTGAGAACATCCGCAACAACGGAGTACTGATCTCACTGGATGATTTCGGCACCGGTTTTTCTAACTTCGCCTGGATTTCGAACCTGAATCCCGACAGCATTAAAATAGACCGTTTGTTCGTTAACCAGATTGCGCAAGATTCCGCGACGCCGCTTATCGACTGTGTGATTGAGATGGCGAAGAAGATGGGGATTAAAACGGTCGCAGAGGGCGTAGAGCACGACTATCAGGTGAGCTGGCTGAAAGCGAACAACATCGATTTCTTCCAGGGCTATTACTTCTCTAAACCGCTGCCATTCCCGGGGTTTGTGGCTTATATCAAAGACGCGAAGAAGGCGAAGAACTGAGAGGTTTTAAGTCGCTCTTCGCCTGTACAGGGGAAGAGCGACTGATACGCGACAGGCGAGAGATTAATGCCCGTCGATAAAGATAATCTTCAGAATGAACAGCAGCGCCACGATAATCACACATGGACTCAGGTCGCGCAGACGACCAGTACCTATCTTCATTACGCAGTAAGAGATAAAGCCCAGCGCGATGCCTTCGGTAATCGAGAAGCTAAACGGCATCATCACTGCGGTAATAAACGCCGGTACAGATTCCGTCAGGTCTTCCCACTTCACACGCGCCAGACTTGAGGTCATCAGCACCCCAACGTAAATCAGCGCACCCGCAGCCGCGTAGCCCGGCACCATTCCCGCCAGCGGCGACAGGAAAATCACCAGCAGGAACAGAATGCCCACCACAACCGCCGTCAGGCCGGTGCGGCCACCCACAGAAACGCCGGAAGAAGATTCGATATACGCCGTCACGGAAGAAGTACCGATAAAGGAGCCAGCAACAGAGGAGACACTATCCACGTACAGCGCCTGCTTCATGCGTGGGAATTTACCTTTATCATCCGTCAGACCGGCTTTATCCGTTACGCCAATCAGCGTGCCAGAAGAGTCGAACAGGTTAACCAGCATGAAGGAGAAAATAACCCCCGCCAGGCCGAGGTTAAACGACCCCGCCAGATCTACCTGACCCACCACCGTCATTACGCTTGGCGGCGCAGAAACGATGCCGCTGTAATGCACATAGCCCATCATCCAACCCAGCAGGGTGGTCACGACAATAGAAACCAGTACCGCCGCATGAATATTACGCGACGCCAGAATAGCGATAATGAAGAAGCCCAGAACGCCTAACAGTACGCTGTGAGACGTCAGATTACCAATCGCCACCAGCGTGTCCTGGTTCGCGACGATAACGCCCGCATTTTTCAGCCCCATCATGCCGATAAACAGGCCGATACCGCTGGTGATACCCACACGCAGGCTCACCGGGATGTTAGCAATCATCCAGTAGCGAACGCGGAAAATAGTTAACAGCAACAGGCCAACGGCGCCCCAGAAGATGGCCCCCATGCCCACCTGCCACGGCAAGCCCATCGCCTGCACCACCACAAACGCGAAGAAGGCGTTTAAGCCCATCGCCTGCACCACCACAAACGCGAAGAAGGCGTTTAAGCCCATCGCGGGAGCCAGCGCCACCGGCAGGTTGGCGAATACGCCCATCAGGATACTGCCCAGCGCCGCAATCAGGCAGGTGGTAACAAACACCGCACTGGTGTCCATTCCGGCAACGCCCAGAATTTGCGGGTTAACGAAAACGATGTAGACCATCGTCAGGAAGGTGGTAAAACCGGCGATCACTTCGGTGCGTGCCGTTGTGCCGTGCTCGCGTAGTTTAAACACGCGCTCCAGTATCCCCTGGCCAGAAGCCTGGGTGGTGTGTTGCTGACTCATTATCTATTTCCGCAAAAAAGGAAGGAAAATTCGTCGCTATCCTATACCAAAATGCGACAATAGGCGCGGTTGGGTGATACTTTTTTTCATTGGTTTTGCTTATACGGCAACGATTGCGTCCCCCGATTCAGCATTACGTAAACGTTAAACTTGTTAAAAAGGAAATGACATGTCCGGAGTTGAAGCGGTTTTTTTTGACTGTGACGGTACGCTGGTTGATAGCGAAGTTATCTGTTCACGGGCCTACGTCCACATGTTTAAAACATTTGGTATCACGCTCGATCTGGAAGAGATTTTTAAACGTTTCAAAGGCGTAAAGCTCTACGAGATTATCGACATCATTAACGCAGAACACGGGGTTAACCTGGCAACAGCAGAGTTGGAACCGGTTTATCGCGCAGAGGTCGCCCGCCTGTTCGATACAGAGCTAGAGGTAATCTCCGGGGCTAATGCACTGCTGGATGCGGTGAGTGTGCCAATGTGCGTAGTGTCGAATGGCCCGGTCAGCAAAATGCAGCATTCACTGGGCAAGCTGGAGATGTTGCATCACTTCCCGGAAAAACTGTTCAGCGGTTACGATATCCAGCGCTGGAAACCAGATCCGGCACTGATGTATCACGCGGCAAAGGCGATGAACGTCAACGTTGAAAACTGCATCCTGGTGGATGACTCTTCGGCGGGGGCACAGTCAGGTATTGAGGCCGGAATGGAAGTGTTCTATTTCTGCGCCGATCCGCATAACAAGCCTATCGATCATCCAAAAGTGACGACTTTCACCGATTTGGCGCAGCTACCAGAATTGTGGAAGGCACGGGGCTGGAATATCACGCGTTAAACCAGCACATCTGGATTAGCCGCCAGGATAACCGCTGGCGGCTCCCGTACTATTTACTTAAAGAGTTTTTGTACAAACTCAATATATGCTGGCCGCCAGACATCCATTTCATGACCCAGACCAGGGTAGACCTGATAGTCGTTATGGATCCCCTTCTCATCCAATAACGCCTTCAATTCCTTGATATCTTTACCTGTAACATTGTCTTTTTCACCTATCACCAGGGTGAAGTTTCTGAGCTGTTGATTCACCGCCTGTGGGTCATTAAGACGCAAAGCGACGTCGCTATCCGGCACGGTGATCGTCGTTACCGCGCTGAACAAGCCCAGCCAGCCAAAGGTTTCAGGGTGTTTAAATACCGAGAGTTGCGCCTGATATCCGCCTTGAGAAAGCCCAGCCAGCGCTCGTCCGTTAGCATCTTTTCGCACATTATAACGCTGATTAATCAGTGGGATAATATCGTGAATCAGCTCTCTGTCGCCGAGACTGGCATTAGGGTGGTAAAACTGCGAGCGGATATCGCTATAGCGAAAATTTTCAGGGATCGTTTGTGGCGTATCGGTTTCAGTTTCCGGCACGACCACCAGCATCGGTTTGATTTTCCCTTCCGCTAACAGATTATCCATGATTTGCGGAATGCGCCCCTGGTTAATCGCCGAAAGGGTCGTATCGCCAAAACCATGATAGAAATAAAGGACGGGTAAAGGCTGCTCAGAGGGTTGATATCCGGGCGGCGTCCAGACATAGAGATGGCGCTCTGACTTTAATTCATTTGAATAGTAAGTCAGTATATTCATATCGCCATGAGGCACTCTACGAGCATCAAGTATGCTTCCCCGAACCAACAGTAAGCTCGTATTGACCTGGCGCTGCGGCTTGGCATGAGCGCGACCCGGATCGATGGTGCGTAAGCCATCAACATCATAAAAATACTCATACATATTTGGCGCCATCACCGAAGACGTCCACGTCCAGACACCACGTTCATCTTTCTGCATCGGATGAGCCACGCGGCTCTCGTCGGTTGCTCCCGTGACCACATTTACCGTTTTAGCATTCGGTGCCCATAGCCGGAAAGTGACGGTTTTATCTGGGTTAACTCGCGTAATAAACAGACTTACCGGCGCTTCTTCCCCCGGTCCTGGCAGCGTTGACTCTGCCTGAGCCTGATAAACAAAAGAGCTTAGGGCGAGCGTAACCGCTACGCCAAGTGGAATTATTTTCATTAGCTTATCCTTACAAAAGTACGATTATCAGGCCTACACCATCCTGTGAATTGCAATGCAAGAAAATAATAACCATGAAAATAATTTCATATGTGACATGTAGCAAAAACGGGAAAAATCAGAAAATAACGCGATACATTCGGTAAGAGAGGCTAATTCAGAAGGGTTAAAGAGAACCACGATGTGGTTCTCTTCATTTTTACACTGGAAGCGATTTAGTGAACAACACGTTATTCTGGGTAAATTAGGAGGCGTTACTCTTTCGAATCGTCACCCGCCAGCAATTTGTCCAGTTCATCACCGCCCACGTGACGGAAATCCTGCCCTTTCACGAAGTAGAAAATGTATTCGCAAATATTCTGGCAGCGGTCACCGATGCGTTCGATAGAACGGGCGCAGAACAGCGCTGTCAGTACGCTTGGGATGGTACGCGGGTCTTCCATCATGTAGGTCATCAGTTGACGCACGATGCCTTCATATTCCTGGTCAACTTTCTTATCTTCACGATAGATACGTACAGCTTCATCCAAGTCCATACGCGCAAACGCATCCAGCACATCGTGCAGCATCTGCACCGTGTGGCGGCCCAGTGATTCCAGGCTTACCAGCAATGGCTGGTGCTGCTGAGAGAACTTCTCCAGCGCGGTGCGGCAGATTTTATCCGCGACGTCGCCAATACGTTCCAGCTCGGCGATCGTTTTGATAATCGCCATCACCAGACGCAGGTCGCTCGCCGTTGGCTGACGTTTCGCGATAATGCGCACGCAGGCTTCGTCGATCGCGACTTCCATCATGTTGACGTGCTTATCGCCATCGATAACGCGCTTCGCCAGTTCGCTATCCTGGTTGTGCATCGCGGTGATGGCATCAGAAAGCTGCTGCTCCACCATGCCGCCCATCGTCATCACCTGGGTGCGAATGCTCTCCAGCTCGGCGTTGAACTGGCCGGAAATGTGTTTGTTAAGATTGAGATTGTCCATAGTTCCTCCAGATGCCCAAAAGATTTCTGGCTGTAACAAGGCGGCAACTGCATGAATCCCCAGGCGTCACTGGGTGAGAAAAGGCAGCCAACGCGGGTACAGCCTGAAAGATGAAGGGCATATCAACCGTAGCGGCCAGTAATATAATCTTCTGTTTGTTTCTTCGCGGGCTTAGTGAACAGATCGTCCGTGTTGCTGAACTCAATCAACTCGCCCAGGTACATAAACGCCGTGTGGTCGGAGCAACGCGCCGCCTGCTGCATGTTATGGGTCACGATAACGACGGTGTAATCTTCTTTCAGCTCGGTAATCAGCTCTTCAATGCGCCCGGTAGAGATAGGGTCAAGCGCGGAGCACGGCTCATCCAGCAGCAAAACTTCCGGGCGAATCGCGATACCGCGCGCGATGCACAGACGCTGCTGCTGACCACCAGAAAGAGAATATCCGCTCTGGTGCAATTTATCCTTGGTTTCATTCCATAACGCGGCTTTGGTCAGCGCCCACTGCACGCGCTCGTCCATATCGGTACGCGACAGCTTTTCAAACAGACGCACACCGAAAGCAATGTTGTCGTAAATCGACATCGGGAACGGCGTCGGCTTCTGGAACACCATGCCCACTTTAGCGCGCAGTAGCGCGATATCCTGGGTGTTGGTGAGAATATTATCGCCATCCAGCAGAATTTCGCCTTCCGCGCGCTGCTCTGGGTACAGTTCAAACATTTTGTTGAAGGTACGCAGCAGCGTCGATTTACCGCAGCCAGACGGACCGATAAACGCCGTCACCTGGTTTTTGGCAATATCCAGGTTAATATTCTTCAGGACATGGAATTTGCCGTAGTAGAAGTTCAGGTCACGAACTGAAATTTTACCCGGAGTGGTGTTAACCATACTCATCTCAATCTCTTCCTCATCCAGCGCCGCATCCGCCACGCCGTAAAATGATGCCTGATGGCGTTTCGCTTATCAGGCCTACAAATGTGTTCAACCGTAGGCCGGATAACGCGCGCTATCCGGCAATGTGTTAACCGTGTTTCTTCTTGGCGAAAATAACGCGCGCCAGAATGTTCAGCAGCAGTACGCACAGGGTGATAATCAATACCCCGGCCCAGGCCAGTTGTTGCCATTCGGCAAACGGGCTCATCGCAAATTTAAAGATGGTGACCGGCAGGTTGGCGATAGGCTGCATCATGTCCGTGCTCCAGAACTGGTTCGAGAGCGCCGTAAACAGCAGCGGAGCCGTTTCACCGGCAATACGCGCGATAGCCAGCAGGATACCGGTCATAATCCCGGAGATAGACGCTTTTAGCGTTATCGCGGAGATCATCTTCCACTTTGGCGTCCCCAGTGCGTAAGCCGCTTCACGCAGGCTATCCGGCACCAGTTTCAACATGTTCTCGGTTGTACGAATGACGATAGGCACCTGCAATAACGCCAGTGCAATTACGCCTGCCCAACCGGAGAAGTGCTGCATCTGTGCAACCACAATGGTGTAGACGAACAGCCCCACGACGATAGACGGCGCGGACAGCAGAATGTCGTTAATGAAGCGGATAACCTCAGCCAGCCAGGATTTGCGCCCGTACTCCGCCAGGTAGATACCGGCCATAATGCCAAGCGGCGTACCGAAAACGGTCGCCCACAGGATCAGCAGGCCACTGCCCGCCAGGGCGTTCGCCAGGCCACCACCTGCGGTGTTCGGCGGCGGCGTCATTTCGGTGAATAGCGCCAGCGACATGCCGTCGATACCACGCGTAATGGTGGCCATCAAGATCCACACCAGCCAGAACAGACCGAAGATCATCGTCGCCATTGAGAGCGTCAGCGCAATGCGGTTTTTCATGCGGCGCTTCGCCTGCATCTTGCGGCGGGACTCCGCCAGCGCAGCGGTGTTTTGCATTTCCAGCGTTGTCATGAGCGTGTCCCCTCATTTTTCGCCAGGCACATAATCATAAACTTCGATGCCGCCAGCACGATAAAGGTAATCGCAAACAGGATAAGACCCAGTTCCATCAACGCAGAGACATGCAGGCCAGATTCCGCTTCGGCAAACTCATTCGCCAGCGCGGAGGTGATACTGTTGCCCGGCATATACAGCGAAGCGCTGTCGAGCTGGTAGGTGTTACCGATGATAAAGGTCACCGCCATGGTTTCACCCAACGCGCGGCCAAGGCCAAGCATGACACCACCAATCACCCCGTTTTTGGTGAACGGCAGGACAATGCGCCAGATAACTTCCCACGTGGTGCAGCCGATGCCGTAGGCCGACTCTTTCATCATCACTGGGGTTTGTTCGAACACATCACGCATAACGGCAGAGATATACGGAATAATCATGATGGCGAGGATAACCCCAGCCGCCAGAATACCGATACCAAACGCCGGGCCGGAGAACAGAGCACCGACAAACGGGATGTTAGAAAGGATGTTGCCCACGGGTTCCTGGAAGTAAGTGGCGAACAGCGGAGCAAAGATAAACAGGCCCCACATGCCGTACACGATACTCGGGATCGCCGCCAGCAGTTCAATCGCGATACCTAACGGGCGTTTGAGCCAGTTGGGGGCGAGTTCAGTCAGGAAAAGTGCGATGCCGAAGCTAACCGGAACGGCAATCAGCAAGGCGATAACGGAGGTGACGAGCGTACCGTAAATGGGTACTAACGCGCCGTAGATGTCGTTAGGCGCATCCCACTCTTTGGTCCACAGGAAGGCGAAGCCGAACTTCTCCATACTGGGCCAGGAAGAGATGACCAGAGAGACGATAATCCCGCCCAACATCAATAGCACAATCAGCGCAGCCAGTCTTACCAGCGCGCTGAATATCATGTCCCCCTTTTTACCCGGAGGGTTAAAAGCAGGCTTAGTTGCAGCCATAAATTACTCTTTCCGTTAACTCGTTTACGATGTTGCCCATGCCGGATGGCGCTACGCTTATCCGGCCTACAAATCGGGCCTACAGTCGGAACCGTAGGGCAGATAAGCGTAGCGCCATCCGCCAACTCGTTAATATTGCCTATTAGTACAGCGCTTTACCGCTGCTATCTTTTACGCTGGTCTTCCATGCAGCACGAACCTGCTCAACCACGCTTGCCGGCAGGGTAGCATAATCCAGCTCGTTAGCCTGTTTGCCACCGTTTTTGTAAGCCCAGTCAAAGAACTTCAGCACTTCAGCGCCCTGCTCTGGTTTCTTCTGCTCTTTGTGCACCAGGATGAAGGTGGTGGAGGTAATCGGCCATGCGCCTTCACCTTTCTGGTTGGTCAAGTCCTGAGCGAAAGATTTGCTCCAGTCAGCGCCTTTTGCAGCGTTAGCGAAGTTTTCTTCCGTCGGGCTAACCGCTTTGCCATCGGCAGAAATCAGTTTGGTGTAGGCCAGGTTGTTCTGCTTAGCGTAAGCATATTCAACGTAACCAATCGCGCCCGGCAGACGCTGGACGAATGCTGCGATACCGTCGTTACCTTTGCCGCCCAGACCGGTCGGCCAGTTCACGGTAGAACCGGAACCCACTTTAGATTTCCACTCTTCGTTCACTTTCGCCAGGTAGCTGGTGAAGACGAAGGAAGTACCGGAACCATCAGCACGGCGCACAACGGCGATGTTCTGTGAAGGCAGTTTAACGCCAGGGTTCAGTTTGGTGATGGCTTCATCATCCCACTTCTTAATTTTGCCGAGGTAGATATCCCCCAGGGTTTTGCCATCCAGCACCAGCTCGCCCGATTTCAGGCCAGGGATGTTAACAGCCAGCACTACACCGCCGATAACGGTCGGGAACTGGAACAGGCCTTCCTGCGCCAGTTTTTCGTCAGACAACGGGGCATCGGATGCGCCGAAATCAACGGTGTTTGCGGTAATTTGTTTTACGCCACCGGAGGAGCCGATACCCTGATAGTTAACCTTGTTGCCGGTCTCTTTCTGGTAGGTATCTGCCCATTTGGCATACACCGGCGCAGGAAAAGTTGCACCTGCACCTGTCAGGCTTGCTGCTGCGAAAGCAGAGAAAGCGCTCATCGATAAGGTCGCGGCGACAACAGTTGCGACAGTGGTACGCATAACTTTCATAATGTCTCCTGCAAGAATCCGTAAATGATTGTTTGAGTGGCTACTCTGAGCAAAATAGGACAAACAGGTGACAGTTATATGTATGTAATATGACAGTTTTATGGCAACCAAAGCCACACAAAAAACAAAAGAATTAAAACCAGAAAAATCATAAAGATAAATAATTTCATTACCGTGAAACGGCAGAAAAATTTTCTTTTTATGACAGCCAATTGACGGGGTTTTATGACAGGTATAGCAGAGGATAAAAAATCCGGCTATGCCGACAGCACAACCGGATTGATAGGTTATTCGTGACGATTATTCAACCGTCACAGACTTCGCCAGGTTACGCGGCTGATCCACGTCGGTGCCTTTAATCAGCGCCACATGATAGGCCAGCAGTTGCAGCGGAACGGTGTAGAAGATAGGCGCAATCACTTCTTCGACATGCGGCATTTCAATGATGTGCATGTTGTCGCTGTCGGTGAACGCCGCATCTTGATCGGCAAACACATACAGTTCACCGCCACGCGCGCGCACTTCTTCAATGTTGGATTTCAGTTTTTCCAACAGTTCATTGTTTGGTGCAACCACGATAACCGGCATTTCGGCATCAATCAGCGCCAGCGGGCCATGCTTCAGCTCGCCTGCAGCGTAGGCTTCCGCATGAATATAAGAGATCTCTTTGAGCTTCAGAGCACCTTCCAGCGCGATCGGGTACTGATCGCCACGCCCCAAGAACAGCGCATGGTGCTTATCAGAGAAATCTTCCGCCAGAGCTTCAATGCGTTTGTCCTGCGACAGCATCTGCTCAATGCGGTTTGGTAACGCTTGCAGACCATGCACAATGTCATGCTCAACGGAGGCAT
>JBOFJM010000069.1:0-1819 GCA_051656825.1 Kluyvera sp. | reverse complement strand
GCGCTCACGGCCAGATATTGAAGCGATTTTTGTCACTAAAGCGAAAGAGGTGGTGCTGTCTTCGTCCCACCATTATCGCTTCACGCTGTTGGATAACGACTATTGCCTTACTGGCAATACTGTTTAAGCAAACCGTATTGTTCCGGCTGTAAACGGTAGCGGTACACCGGACGGCCGGTTGCGCCATAATGAATGCTGGTGAACAAAATATTGATTTGTGCCAGCCATATCAGATACTTACGGCATGATACGCGTGAGATATTCACCGCTTGCGCCAGGTCATCAGTTGAAAATTCCATATCAGGGTGGGCGTCTATCCATTGACACAAGGTACGCAGCGTTTGCGGCGTTAAACCTTTTGGCAACCGTTTAGTGTCGGCTAATTCCGGCGCGCCGCCGTGCAGAAGCCGGTCTACGTCAGCCTGCTCGTAATAAGCATGGCTGCCCATTAACTGTTTTTTCTCACGCCAGCTCAGCAATGCTTCTTCAAAACGCGGAAACTGGAACGGTTTTATCAGGTAATCCACCACGCCATAGCGCAGCGACGTTTGCACTGTCGCAGCGTCGGACGCGGAGGAGATCATAATCACGTCAATAGCGCGCCCAGAGTTACGCACCACGGGCAGCAGATCCAGCCCGTTGTCCAGTTGCATATACACATCAAGTAAAATCAAATCGATAGGCTGGGAGGTGTCGAGCACTTTGTCCTAGGCTTGTTGCAGCGTAGAGGCGATACCACAGCAGACGAAGCCATCTACTCTTTCGATGTAACAACGGTTAAGGTCAGCCACCATGGCATCATCATCGACTATTAAAACATTAATCACGCGCTGTTCCTCTCGCTGTCCCAGGGAATATGTACAAAAAATTGCGTAAAGACGCCAGGCTCTGACTCGACGGTGATCGTGCCGCCAAGATTCTCTATTTGCTGGCGCGCCAAAAATAACCCAACCCCACGGTTTTCACCTTTGGTTGAAAATCCTTTATAAAAAATAGCGTCGATCTGGTCCGGGGCGATCCCCGGGCCGTCATCGCTGACCTCACCGCTCAGCCAGCCATTTTGGTAATGCAGCAGCAGGCTAATTTCGCCTTCGCGCTGATTGGCCATCGCATCAAGAGCATTCTCAATCAGGTTGCCGAGTACCGTAATCAGCACGGCAACCTGTTGTTCATTCGGGTTATCAGGGATCAGGCTCTCTTCCGATAAGACAAGTGAGATCCCTGCATCTCTGGCTCGGCTGATTTTGCCCAGCAGGAAACCGGCGATAATCGGTGATTTGATCTTGTGCTGTAGAGTACCAATTTCAGTCTGATAATTCTGCGCCGTCTGCAAGATGTAGTCTTCGAGCTTATCGTAGTTTTTCATATGCAGTAGCCCCAGAATCACGTGCAGCTTGTTCATAAACTCATGGGAGTGGCTGCGCAGGGCATCGACATAATTCACCAGACCGTCCATTCGCTTCATTAACTGGCTGACTTCGGTTTTATCGCGGAAGGTGCTAATCGCACCAATGACTCGCTTGTTATTACGTATCGGCACGGTGCTGCACAGCAGCAACCTCCCATTGCAGCCAATCTTCTGGTCTTTAATCGCGTTACCGCTGGCTAATACCTCTTTCAAATTTTCCAGCAGCGGTGCGTGACGCGTCGCGCCAAGTGCTGTTGCTTCAACCGAGAATAGAATCCGCCGCGCGGCCTGGTTAATCAGTGTCACCCGACCTTTATCATCCACGGCGATAACCCCTTCGCGCAGTGATTGCAGCATGGCCTGGCGCTGCTCAAAGAGGCTGGAAATTTCGTGTGGCTCAAGGCCAAACAG
>JBOFJM010000068.1:0-7606 GCA_051656825.1 Kluyvera sp. | reverse complement strand
CTTCGAAACGAATTTTTTCTGGGCGACAGGGATAGGTATAGGGGTCATGAGTAAATTCACGGTCTTCATGCTTAAGGATAATCCATTCGCTATTATCAAGCGGGGTTAATGAAATTAATCGAAATTTAGTTAGTGGATGGTTATTTCGACAAAAAAGCACAAATTGAGAATTAAACACATTAACATAATTAATCTCTTTCTTTTGTTTTTCCCGCACAGGAATGGCACCGAAAGCAATATCACAGACGCCAGCCAGTAAGCTATTCTGACCACAGTCGGTGGTGATGTTTTTTAAGACAATTTTTAGATCAGGATGTTGATAGATGTAATCACGAAGCAGTGTTATTAGTCGCCCATGAGTCCAGGCGTAACCGCAGTATAGTACGAGGGTATGGCGCTGCAGATTTTTCAATCGGTCTAATTCATATAATGCTTGGTTATAACTGCGTTCAAATAAACAGGCATGTTTATAGAGGGTTTCACCCGCATAGGTAAGTAATACCCCTTTTTTTTGCCGAATAAGGAGTTGTACACCAAGTTGCCCTTCTAAGCGCTGAATATTTAACGTCAGCGTCGGCTGGGAGATACAAAGTTTATCACTAGCCCGAGTAAATGATTGTTCGTCAGCTAGAATTTTAAATTGATGAATTAACTTATGTAAGTACATAGAAACTCACTATCCGTGATATTAACTCCAGTCAGGAGCATGGCCGACGGCCTATTCCATCGGCATGTCGGTAGCTGTCAATATGCCTGATTAAAAAGAACCGTCAAATCCTCCGGGTATTGTCCTTGTAGCCAGACCTGGTAAACATCACGGTAACGCAATGGTTGACCACTATAGCGCTGAGCAAGTTCGGCAAGTAACATTTGCCCGCCCGCCTGAGCAATATCCAGCACTAACGTCAACGTATCCGGATGCATTTCACAAGTTGCCAGTTCTCCCAGTCTTTCCCGAAGCTCAATGCTGCGCTGCAACTGTTCCGCCTCCACCCACTTTGCGCAGAGGCTAGTGACATTGTCAGGTAGTCCAAGCCGTCGCCATTCGTCGGCAGGAGCATCCGCGCGAATAAGGCAATCGCACAGTAAACGGATCATGACGGCTTCTTGTTCCGGCTCGCGTAAAGGATGTTGTTGTTGGGGATCGTTATGCAGGTCAAATAGCAAATGTCCATGCGACCACGAACGATAAAAACCGGCGCTTCCTGGTATTTTTATCACCGGAAAGCCTTTACTAAATTTCATATCTCGCTTAACGACCATATCCTGTAATTCAGAGCAGTTAAATAAGCGACGCATGTGCATCGGCATAAGCGTATATTCGTATAGAGGCTGATTGTCGTAGTTTGCACTGCCACGCATATAGACATAACGACCATCAGTAACTGCAACGTGCGCACCAAAGTAACCAAAAATAACAGCTTCGTGTTTGCTGGTATTTTCTGTGGTCATAATTTCGGCTAATCCCTGCCCAGTCATTGACGCCGTTCGCGGAACGTCAAAAAAATCGAGTAATGTTACTGAGACATTGTGCATCTGCGCCAAATGCTGGCAGCTTGTTCCTGTAGCCGCAATTTGTGGATGCCAGATAAAAAAGGGAATGTGTGCGATTTCGTTATAAACTGGCATAACACTTTTACCTGACCACTCTTTTTCCCCAAATAAAAAACCGTGGTCGGTATTCACAATAAGTAAGGTATCACGCCATAAATCATGAAGGTCGAAGAAATCTAAGACGGTTCCAAGATATTCATCACACATCATCATCAATGCCTGATAGTTTTTTTCACCGTCTTGCATTTTTTTGTCATTATTGACTTTTTCTGTTGAGCAGTATTCTGGCCAATCATATTCACTGTGAAGCAAGTCGGGATCAACTAACATTTTAAAACGTTCAGGAACAGAAAATGGTTCATGAGGATCAAAACATTCTATTTGCAATAACCAGTTATCTTGCTGGTAATTTTGTTGCAAAAATTCCAGCCCCAACTGATAGCATTGAGCCTGAGGATAATCACTTTCTTGCTTTATATAACTGCGATTAACCATATCATGGCGGATCATATTCTGCCGGAGCGGTTCCGCCACTCGAAAACTTTCCAGAGTCTCGGCGCTACGGTCACCTATTTTTGCTTTCCACAAATCACCTTCCTGGCCGCGTACAAATTCATAACTGCTATAACGATTGTGATAAGTCGCGCCCCCATCCTCCCAGTAATGTTGATGGTCGGTAATTAGATGAGTATAGATGCCCTGTTTTTTTAACATCTCAAATATAGAATCGTCAAAAGGTTCCAGCGGCCCCCAACCACGATGAAGGAAGTTCAAGCGCCCAGTATGTAAGTCTCGCCGGGCCGGCATACAGGGCATCGACCCGACATAGAAATTATCGAATTTTACGGTTCGTTCGCCTAACCGGGTGAAATTAGGCATATTTTTAACATCTGAATTATAATTCGGCAGTTTATCACGGCGTAACGTGTCGAACATTAAAATAACGGCTTTCATTTGACCTCCATATCTTTAATTTCAGCCAGAATTTGTTGATGATATTGAGTATTTAATGGATAAAAGAACATACTCAGTAAAGCAATAAGTTTGCCGACAATAGGAATTATGACCATTAGCCATACTAATCCTTCAATGGCAGCGGTGTTTTGCACTGCACTTCCAGGTGTATAATCAATAAAACGCAGCACGTATCCCAAAGAGACAGCGCCAATTGCAGAGCCGAATTTATTTGAGAAAGTTAAGGTAGAAGATGCTATACCCGCAGCGTTTTTCCGTGTACGCCAACGAAGCTCATCAGCGCAATCCGTAACCATTACCCAAGTAAGTAGTGACGCAGCTTGAGTAAAACACATGATTAAACCAAGCATGACCATAACATACAACGCAGATTCTTTTTGGAAAGTGAAATAGAGAATAATGGCTGGAATAATTGTTAATATACACATCCAGGTAAAGCTTTTCTTATTGCCATAACGCATCACCATAAATTTAACCAGAAGATACGCCAATGCACCGAAAAAAACATTAATCAGTGCGCTGGTTTTCACTAACCCAGCATCCTGAAATACATAAGTATAAAACTGGACGGTAATGCCTGATGACATCGCCAAAACCAACGTACTGGCTGAGGACATAATTGACAATGAAATTAAAGAACGACTTTTAAACGCCAATAGCATTTGCCGAAAGACAGTAAGAACAGACAGACTTTCTGTATTTCGTTCCTCACGCTGAATCCGGGTTAGGGTGTCATTATTTCTCGCTCCCCATGCGCAAAGCCAGAATCCCAAGGTCATCATAACCCCAAAAACAAGCCCCAACATATTATAACCAGAGGTATCAATAATCACATTACCATTCACGTCATAATGCTTACTACATATTTCCAGAATAAAAACGCCTCCGGCACTCACGAAAAACTGGGTCAGCAATCCAGAGAACTGTTTAATCAAAACGATATTAGAACGTTCTTTAACATCATCCGTAATGTAAGCCGTTAATGAATGATAGGGTATATTTTCGGCAGTAGAGACAATAGAATATAAGATATAGGCCGTATACATATAAATAATTTTTGCCAGCACACTAACATCCGGTGAGGCAAAAACCATCCATGTACAAACTCCAGCAAAAGGCGCACTCCACATGATCCAAAAACGATATTTACCGAAGCGGGTTTTAGTGCTATCGCCAATAGCCCCCATCAACGGGTCAGTAATCGTATCAATCAATCTCGATACTAATGTAATAACACCCACGGTCACAGGATCAACACCATAAATATCTGTGGCAAATGTAATGAAGAAAATCAACATGACATAAAACCCTAGATTTGATGCAAACCCGCCGCCAATAGCATAGGCCAAACGATCCGTTGTTTTTAAGGTATTCATTTTCACCCCAGAGATATAATTACCTGCGGTGGAAGTATCCGAGCGTTTTGTAGGGGGTGATAATTGAATTACTCTCAAAAAACATAGACTCACTCTATAAATATACTCATGAAAACATCAGCAACTGCATAAAAAACAGCTGGTTATATTTATTTTTTTGACAGGAATCTATTGAAAGTAAGAGATAAAAACGTGAGCGGTACGACAAATGTATCCCGGCCAGCAGCCGGGATAACCATGATTACGCCAGCGTACTAATACGCGCTAACTGTTCGAAATAGTCCGGGAAGGTTTTCGCTGTACATTTCGGGTCAAGGATGGTCACCGGCGTATCGGACAGCGCCACCAGCGAGAAGCACATCGCCATACGGTGATCGTTATAAGTCCCGATTTCGGCAAAATTCAGCGCTGTAGGTGGCGTCACACGAATATAATCTTCGCCCTCTTCCACTTCAGCACCCACTTTACGCAACTCGGTCGCCATTGCGAACAGGCGATCAGTCTCTTTTACGCGCCAGTTGTAAATGTTGCGCAGCGTCGTTGTCCCTTTAGCAAACAGCGCTGCCGTCGCGATAGTCATTGCTGCGTCAGGAATATGGTTCATGTCCATATCAATCGCGTTCAATTCACCGCGCGTACAAGCAATAAAATCATCGCCCCAGGTGATAGTGGCGCCCATTTTTTCCAGCACGTCAGCAAAGCGGATATCGCCCTGTACGCTGTAACGGCCGATACCGGTCACCTTCACCGTACCGCCTTTAATCGCCCCTGCGGCAAGGAAATAAGAGGCAGAAGAGGCGTCTCCTTCGACCAGATACTGGCCCGGAGAGACATATTGCTGATTGCCACGTACGATAAAGCGCTGGTAATTCTGGTTCTCGACGTCAACGCCGAAAGTTTTCATCAGATGCAGCGTGATATCGATATACGGTTTGGAAACCAGATCGCCTTTAATGGTGATAGTGGTGTCTTGTGGAGCCAGCGGTGCGGTCATCAGCAACGCCGTCAGGAATTGGCTAGAGACACTGCCGTCCACTTCCACGCTACCACCGATAAAACCGCCTTGCAGGCGCAGCGGTGGGTAGTTTTCCTGCTCCAGATAAGTAATTTGCGCACCGCCCTGACGCAGGGCATCCACTAAATGACCAATCGGACGTTCTTTCATACGCGGTTCGCCGGTCAGAACGATGTTGTTTTGGCCGAGGCAAAGTGCTGCCGCCAGTGGGCGCATCGCCGTCCCCGCGTTACCTAAAAAGAGTTCCAGCGCGTCAGAAGACTGAAGCGGGCCGCCGTTGCCGGTAACTTCGCAACAAGTGCGGTCCTCAGACAAGGTGTAGTGAATTCCCAGCGCTTTCAACGCATTCAGCATATGGCGAACATCATCACTGTCCAGCAGGTTGGTCAGGACGGTGGTACCTTGTGCTAAAGCCGCCAGCAGCAAAGCCCGGTTAGAAACGCTTTTAGAACCGGGTAAATTAATAGTGCCGTCTACGCGTGCGATAGGTTGTAACGTCAGGGATTCCATGAAAATTAACTCTCAAAAACAGAAGTAATAACCCCACGGTTTAGCCGTGGGGATGAAGTGTAGAGATAAAACTAAATTAACCGTGACGGCGTTCGAAATCTCGCATGAAGTCCGTCAGCACCTGGATGCCAGCCAGCGGCATGGCGTTGTAGATAGAAGCACGCATCCCGCCAACCACACGGTGGCCTTTGAGCGCATGTAGGCCTGCTGCAAAGGATTCTTCTAAGAACAGTTTATCCAGCGCGCTATCCGCGAGCTGGAACGGTACGTTCATGCGCGAACGGTTGCTGATCGCCACATCGTTACGGTAGAAATCGCTGCTATCAATGGTGTTATACAGAAGATCAGCCTTCTGCTGATTGATGCGATCCATTACCGCAACGCCGCCCTGCTCTTTCAGCCATTTGAAGACTAAGCCTGCCAGATACCAGGCAAACGTCGGCGGGGTGTTGAACATCGAGTCGTTATCATTGAGCACGGTGTAGTCGAGAATGGATGGGCAAGCGATGTGCGCTTTACCCAGCAAATCTTCGCGAACGATAACCAGCGTTAAGCCCGCAGGGCCAATATTTTTCTGTGCGCCCGCGTAGATAACACCGTAGCGGCTAACGTCGATAGGACGAGACAGAATGGTTGAGGAGAAATCTGCGGCGACCACGACATCTTTGCCGAAGTCAGGGGTTTCATCGATAGCAATACCGTCGATGGTTTCGTTCGGGCAGAAATGCAGGTATGCGGCATTGTCGGAGAGCTGCCAGTCGCGCATAGGTTTCACTGCGCGTTTGCCGTCAACGGTCACTTTCGCGTCGATAACGTTCGGCGTGCAGTATTTTTGGGCTTCTTTAATTGCGCTTGCCGCCCAGTAGCCCGCATCCACGTAGTCTGCGGTGGTTTTGTCACCCAGAATATTGAGCGGCACACCGGCGAACTGACCGCGACCACCGCCGTGACAGAACAACACTTTGTAGTTGGAAGGGATATTAAGCAGGTCACGGAAATCTTTTTCTGCTTCCTCCGCCACATGGATAAATTCTTTACCACGGTGGCTAACTTCCATTACCGATGTACCTAACCCGTTCCAATCGCGCAGTTCACTCTGCGCCAGTTTAAGAACATCTGCCGGTAGCATCGCCGGACCTGAACTGAAATTAAAGACCTGAGCCATAACCCTCACCACATTGCAATGTTGTCTGACCGCATGCCACGCGCGTCATCGAACGCGTGGGCATAAGTTATTCCTGTGGTTATTGGTTTTATCATTCAGTGACACAGGCCGCAATGGGTAATCCCGTCTGAGGCAAAAATGCGTGGAAAATCACACAACAGAATCTATCGGCTTGACGAAACAAGATGGACTATTTCGCTGTTTGCGTTTGATAGTGGAAGTGTATAGCGCCTGTCATGCAAAACCCGTATCATTGCGCGCGGTCCGTACGACAAAAGAGATTGCTATGACGCAAACCTATATTCCCGGCAAAGATGCCGCTCTGGAAGATTCCATCGCTCGCTTCCAGCAAAAGCTGCTCGACCTGGGTTTCGATATTGAAGAAGCCTCCTGGTTGAACCCTGTTCCTAACGTCTGGTCGGTGCATATTCGTGATAAGGAATGCGCTCTGTGCTTTACCAACGGTAAAGGTGCCACCAAAAAAGCCGCACTGGCCTCTGCGCTGGGCGAGTACTTTGAACGTCTCTCTACCAACTATTTCTTTGCTGATTTCTGGCTGGGTGATGAGATTGCTAACGGTCCCTTCGTTCACTATCCAAATGAAAAATGGTTCCCGCTGACCGACGATGACGAAGTGCCTGAAGGCCTGCTCGACGCTCGCCTGCGCGCATTCTACGATCCCGATGATCAACTGACCGCCAGTATGCTGGTTGATTTGCAGTCCGGTAACGACGATCGCGGCGTGTGCGGCCTGCCGTTTACTCGTCAGTCAGACGGCGAAACCATTTATATTCCGATGAACATCATCGCCAACCTGTACGTTTCCAACGGCATGTCTGCGGGCAACACCCGTAACGAAGCCCGCGTTCAGGGGTTGTCGGAAGTATTCGAACGTTATGTGAAAAACCGCATCATCGCGGAAAGCATCAGCCTGCCAGAAATCCCGGCTGACGTGCTGGCGCGCTATCCTGGTGTGGTCGAGTCTATTGCCACGCTGGAAGCCGAAGGTTT
>JBOFJM010000067.1:0-7620 GCA_051656825.1 Kluyvera sp. | reverse complement strand
GCCGCTCTCTCAGGATAAAATTTCGATGGAAAATGCACTGGATAAAGCGGTGCAACCGATGCGTACTTTTATGCTGGCGCAAACTCGCGAGACAGATTTAGCGTTGTATACGCGGATGGCGAAAGAGGACAATTTTGCGTCGAGAGATGATGTGCCAATGCGCATTTTACTGCCTGCGTTTGTGACCAGTGAGATAAAAACCGGTTTCCAGATTGGTTTTACGGTCTTTATTCCGTTTTTGATTATCGACCTGGTTATTGCCAGCGTATTGATGGCGCTGGGGATGATGATGGTCCCACCGGCGACAATTTCTCTGCCATTTAAGCTGATGCTATTTGTTCTGGTTGATGGCTGGCAGTTAATTATGGGCTCATTAGCTCAAAGTTTCTTTAGCTAAGCGGAATACATAATGACACCAGAAAGTGTAATGGCGATGGGTTTTCAGGCGATTAAAATTGGCCTGATGATGGCCGCACCTTTGTTGCTGGCGGCGCTGTTCACCGGGTTGCTGATAAGCATTCTGCAGGCATCAACACAGCTCAATGAAATGACGCTGTCATTTATACCGAAAGTGCTGTCGATAGTGGTGGTGGTGATTACCATTGGCCCCTGGATGCTTAATTTAATCCTCGATTATATGAGAACATTATTCACTAACTTGCCGAATGTTATCGGATAGTCATGCTGAGCTTATCGATTGTCAGTCTTTATGAACAGATTGGACACTATTTTTGGCCTACACTACGAATTCTGGCACTGTTTAGTACTGCGCCGATATTCAGTGAGAAGAATATAGGAAAAAAAGTAAAAATAGGTCTTTCACTCTTTATTGCATTTTTAATTGGCCAGAACCTACCCAGCGTAAATGTGGAAATCTTTTCCTATGATGGGATATGGCTGTGCGCCCGGCAAATCATCATCGGTAGTGCCATGGGGCTTACCCTACAGCTCATTTTTGTGGCAGTGCGTACCGCAGGCGAAGTGATTGGTTTACAGATGGGGCTATCTTTTGCGACATTCTTTGATCCCAGCGGGGGCGAGAATATGCCGGTAATCGCTCGCATTTTGAATTTGTTAGTCACCTTATTGTTCCTGACATTCAATGGGCATCTGTGGTTGCTTGAAACCCTGATGAATAGTTTTACGGTCTTACCTATTAATACGCTGCCGTTTCAGGCGAATGGTTTCTGGTCTATCCTGCAAAATGCCAACATTATTTTCTACTGCGGTCTGATGCTTGGTTTACCTATTGTGACTTTGCTATTAGCGATTAACTTTACCCTGGGACTGCTGAATCGTCTGACACCGCAACTGTCTATTTTTGTTATCGGCTTCCCTCTTACGTTAACCGTCGGAATGTTCGCGTTGTCACTTATCATGTATACGCTGGCCCCCTTCTTTGAACGAATGATGAGAACAAGTTTTGAAAATTTATCATACATCTTGATGCAGCTATAGGGTCAGGAGTAATCGATACTAATATTAGGCGTTATAATTGTCGGCTATTGGAGGAATTGACTTGGTGGAAAAGGTTTGTTTTTAACTATGCTAAACTAGATAATATTATCAACACTACTTCGCTTGTTATTTCATAACGGGCACAACAATCTGTCTGCTATTTTATCAGATGGCGGATGGCCACATTTGAATGTTCAGATTATAGAGAGCATAATGAAAACGTTTAATATATCAACACTGATTAAGGTGATTCTAGCAGTTCTTTGTTGTTCGATAATTATAATTTTCGCCTATTCTGTTGTCTCAATGCGCGCCGCAAGTAATGCCTTTGATGAATCAGTGAAAGTCACTGTCAACGTGCGTGAACTGTCCACGCTATCCGAGACTTTAGGGCAAATACGTGGGCAAATTAACTATTTAGCTAATAGCTCCACCGCTACTCATGCAATGATTGATGAAAGTGTTAATGTCTTAGAGGACGCGTTGGCTGAAGCTAAAGAGTCTCTCGGTCACTTTCGTGACTATCCCGATGCCAATCCACAGGAACGTGAACTTGCCGCTGTCATAGAGCAGAAATTTAATGCGCTATATGACACATATAATGGCAATATTAAATCTCTGCGCTCCTATATTGTTACCGGATTCGATAATGAAGCATATGAATCCGCAGTACAAAAGGCTATTAACGCTTACACCGTTTACAGTAGTAATCTGGACAAGACCCTGGGGGACGGTTTTACTAGTAAACAGAATGTCTACTTTGTCATATCCACCATTCTCCTGCTTATTGCTGTTGCCATTTCTTTCTCATCTTACCTCATAATTAAACGAAGCGTATTTGACCGCCTGGAATATACTTCCGATGCGCTGCATAAAATTGGGAACGGTGAGCTTTATCATGAGATAGATATCGGCGCGCGTAATGAAATTGGCCTGATGCTTGAGTCCTTGAAAGAAATGCAGCAGTCGTTGTTGCAGATGATTCGCTCGGTCAGAACGACCTCTGAAGAGATCAAACTGAACGCTTCTGAAATCGATTCCGCTAACATTAACCTTGCTTCGCGCACAGAAGAGCAGGCCAGTGCTCTGCAACAAACGGCTGCCAGCATGGAAGAAATTAAAACGACGGTTTCTAACAACACGGAAAACGCTCGTCAGGCGAACGATCTTGCCTATAAAGCCAGATCAACGGCGGAAAGCGGATCTAGCGTTATGGGTGATGTGGTCATCACAATGGATAAGATCTCTCAGAGTGCGAGAAAAATATCCGAGATCAACAGCGTTATCGACGGTATTGCTAACCAAACGAATATCCTGGCATTAAACGCAGCGGTTGAAGCCGCAAGAGCGGGTGAGCAGGGGCGTGGTTTCTCCGTGGTGGCGACCGAAGTGCGTAACCTGGCAAAACGTAGTGCTGATGCGGCGAAAGAAATTAGCGTGCTGATTAATCAGTCGGTTGAAAACGTGGACGATGGCGCCAAGCTGATTGAAAACGCCGGTAGCACCATGCAAGAGATTGTGGCGTCGGTGACTCAGGTTAGTGACATTATGCAGGAAATTACTCAGGCCTCTGAGGAGCAGAGCAGCGGCGTAGGCCAGATTTCTACGGCTGTTAACGAGATGGATTATGCCACTCAGCAGAATGCTACGATGGTCGAAGAATCTTCAACCATTGCTCGTAATATGAATGATAATGCGAAAGGGCTTTACGATATTGTCTCTGTGTTCCGTCTGCATTCCGGCGATGTTTCTCGTAACGATATTGCGCCGCGAGAGCTGAATTTAAGCCGTAAATCAATGTCGGGTAAAGTGGATAAAGATCATGGCCATAAGAAAGACTCCGCAGATGCTGAGGGTGCCTGGAGTGAGTTTTAAGTTGTGATCTAACGGTTTTGGCAAGGTTCCATTGTTGTCAGATAAAATAAAAGGCCAGTTCTGGAAACAGACTGGCCTTTTTGTTGTTTAGCGTTATTGGGTTAATGACATCATGATATGGCGAGAGTTAACCCGCCATACCTCTCGACATTATTGATGGTCTACGCCGGTGAGAAGCTCTTCATCCGGCATCGATAGCGCCTGTACGCGGGTATATAAGGCCACGATCCAGTCGCCAATATAGGGGAAATTACTGTAGGTTGGCTCATCGGCAAGACGGCTCAGCGAAGTGAGCTGGTCTTTCTCTGGATCGCGGGAAAAGATGACCAGACCTTGTTGCACCCGGCTGTTGGGCCTTAGCGCCTGCGGCACGTCTTTATATCCCAGCCAACTGACAAATTCGTTTAGTTCCGAGCACACGCAGGAGATGCTGGCTTCCGCATTATGCTGATAAGGTGCAAGCGCCGCTTTTAGGCGCTCCTGTAGATCGAGTTGGTTTGCGAATTCAATGAGCCACTGACAAATCTTTTGCCGACAGCTTCTTTCCGGTTCGTGGTTGACCGTAATGAGTGCACAGCGCTCAAGGTGATCAATCCAGCACTGATAGGCCTTTAGCGCAAAATGCACTTCGTTTTCCTCTGCGGATGGCTGAGGTGACTCATTGAACAGATTTAGCCTAAAACGAGCGCGCTCATTTTCCTCCAGTTGAGACTGCTGATGCTGCTGCCAGCACTGGCGTAAGTCATCTGGTGCGATTAATAACGCATCAATTAACTCGCCGTGGCGGTTAGCGTGTTCCTGTAATACATGGACGACATCATCAATATCAACACCTAACGGCGTCCCGGCGGAGGCCGAGAATGGGGCGGATTTCATTTGCTAAATATACTCCCGGTATCAATCCAGTACTGGCTGTGGGTCGCCGTGGTTAATGTCAGGCTGAGCCACTCTGTAGGTATCTTCTTGCCGCTTTGCATCCTGGCTCCAGAGATAGAGAACCCGATGTTATTACGATTTTGTTTTAGCTGGACATACACCACACCGTCGCCGGCAATTTCTTTCATTAGCTCAGGCGAGGTAATTCTCAACGTGTAGAGTGGGGTGGCCGGCCAGCGGGAATTCGCCAACTGTCGGAAACCAAGACGGATATCGCCCCGTAACGGGAAATGAGGAGTGACCGACCGATCGCCGTTACCTGAAGGCGTGAGCGAATGGTGATACCAGACGTTTTCGTCCGGCAGCCGGTTGTTGGCATCCATCGCCCCCAGATAGCGCAGCGTAGAACGTACCTGGATATCGGCTGATTTAAAATTGAACCCCGGTAAACGCAGCCCGCTCGCGAGGTGGAAAATCATCGCGCCGGTGGAGGCGGTGGATTTCATATTGCTGGTATTGCCGTGCTGATTGTGCGGGAAATTCGCCTCGATAGCGTAGCGGTGCATCCATACCATCCGGCTAACCGGTACGGGCTGATGACGGCGAATCAGCATCTGAACCCCGGGCAGACTGCCAGGACGACCAGAAACCAGCAGCACATCGCAGCAGTAATGTTCCACCGCTTCGCATAGCGCCATTAAAGGGGCAGAAACAGAGAACTGCTCTGTCAGCATGGCGCTATTGAGCGCGGAAAAATCGATGGTAATCGGGGTATCAAGAATATTGAAATTACGCACGCCGCCAGCATTGGCGCGCACTGCCCTGGTAATATAATCGAGGGTATTGGCCGCCGGAATTTCGCTGAGCAACTCACCAAAACGCGTCACCAGAACATGGTAATGGTCGTACGGCTCCTGTTTTTCCCACCGTTTCATAATGGCCAGCCCCAATGGGATAAACAGCTGTAGCGTCGCCTGTTGGCGCTGCGTATTACGGTCGTTAGAACCGCGCGCCTGGCCAAATAGCTGTCGCATCACGCCATCGGCATCATCAACGCCGCAGTGTTTCATATAAGCCTGTAACGCGGGCAGGACATATTGCTGAATAATATCCAGCAGAATATCGTCCCCTGCGCTTTTAAACCCTTCCAGAAACAGCAGTTGAGGGCTGATTTTTACGTTACTGCCAATGCCTTCGTCGAGGGTATATTGCGTAATCGCCAAATCCATTGTCCCCCCGCCGATATCAATGAGGGCAACTCGTAATGACTCTTTTGGCTGAGGGCTGTCTGCCACAACCCTTTCCGGGCGTCTTAACGAACGAAAGAACAGCGCGGCTTCTCCGGCATATTTCGTGTGTATTTCGTGGTAAAGCCAAACTAATTGCCCGCAGGAGGCTTCATCCCAGTCCATTGCGATAGTCGGCGCGGGGATAACACATTTGGCGGTATCGGCCTCGGTGGTGAAATCATCATCTCGCGGATGCCAGCCAAGCACTTTCCAGACCAGCGCAATCGCCTCCTGCATACGCTGATGAAAACGCTCGCGTTCCGGTGCGGGCATTGCGGAAGGGAGAGTCAGAATCAGTTGACGTAGCTGACGGGGCGCGTTACTGCGGCCCATTGCCTGACGAGAGGCAACGCTATTGATCTGCATTAATGCCTGGGCGAGCAGTTCGCTAAGCATCATGGTCATGAGCGAGCCAGGGCTGTAGTAAGGGGTAAATACGGGCAGCCTCTCGTGGAGCGGCAGCGGGTACAGCGGTTCACCGTTATCGTTTAGCAGACTCATCAGCGGTAATGAGATGGCGGGCGGTTCATCACTGTTGTTTTGCGTATGTTGGCTAAAGCGCCATTCCTGATTGGTTGGCGCGTTATCCCACAAATAGCGGCGTGGGCTGGATAGCCCGCTAGCCCCTTCGCTGCCGGTGCGCAGGAGGGCCATTTTATGCGCTTCCTCACCAATGCGAACCATCGACGGCCAGACAAAAGCGCGCTCGCGCCCACTTTCAGTCGAGAACGTCGGGTTGCCAAAACTGGCTTCATTAAACTCGACGCGGCTGCTGAACAGGGGATTATTGACATAACACGGTTCGCTCAGTGAGCGAATTTGTAGCTCCATGCACTGATCCAGCCCACGATTATCTGGCCCATGATCTTCAATCAGAATACCGCAGGTATGGGTGCTGCCGACGTCCAGAATCAGGTCCACCGGGATCGCAGGCGACTGAATATTTTCGCCGCTGAGCGTAATCGTTGGGATGGTGAGCTGGGTACCGAGTAGCTCCAGGACATTCAGATAATGAGCCTGATACTCGAAGGTTTTAAGGGCATTGTTGATCTCTTTTTCGCTACGCGCTTCCTGCTCGGTGGCATAGTGAGTAAATGTTTCGCGAAGCCAGCCGTCAACCCAGGTCTGGTCAAGAAAATCAATCAGTTCCTCGTTGCGCCAGGCTAATCCGAAAGACGTAGCGTTGCGCACATCGTCGTGTGTTGGCATCAGTTTGGCCATTGTGCTGTCGCTCTCATGAATTTGAGTATCGAAAGCCAGGCTGATGCGTAACGTATTATTGGCGCGATCGGGGGTGTCCAACCGATGGATGTGAAAACGTACCCAGTTATCCGGCCCAGCACCGTAGCGGGTGGAGGTATTGAGGCGCAGAAAAGGCAACGGCAGCCATGTGTTATTCAGGACATCCAGTGAATGAGATAGCGTGAAGGTACTTTCCGGCCTGACGATTTCCGGTTGACCGCCCAACTCATCAGGCAGCGTAAATTTGCCGGGAATAATGTCGTAATCAAGTCGCAGCAGCGGCCCATTGCTTGACTGGCGAACAAAATGACCGCTATTTGCTGAATCATCGGTGAACGATAAACCAAAATCCAGGAACTGGATGCCGCTGTTATTGATAAGCGTGGCATCTTGTTTGTCGTTGGGAAGATTGATTAACATAAAATTACCCTTTTACCTTCCTGAAATTGAGTGGCATATCGGCTTTATCTGCGATGAGTCCGCTGCATTCAGCAGGGCCGCTGAGGCCCTGACGGCAGATAATTTCAGGGAGAGAAATTCGGGAACCGTCATTACATTTGGCTCGGCTCTGATATTTAATCGACAAATTGCCGGAAGGCATCAGACCCAGTTTGAGCGTCGCCGTGCATGTGTTTTTGTGATAAACGGCGGTGGCTTTGCCTTTATCGTTGTGGATGGCGTAGTTCAGGATGGGGAAATCCTCGGCTGCCGGAGCGTGTGCGACAGGTTTTACGCGCCAGCTACCGTTAAGAAATCGGATGGAACCCGCTCTGACGGAGTTTTCAGGCAGTACCAGCATATCTTTCTCAACCGTCACGGCAACCGGCGTTACGGGGGCGGGAGGCTTGACAACCTGCGCGCGCTGAAGAGGAAGCGTTTC
>JBOFJM010000066.1:0-3569 GCA_051656825.1 Kluyvera sp. | reverse complement strand
CCAGCGATTCATCGACGTAAGCCAGCTTTTTATCCAGCAGCGCGCGCACTGTGGGTTTGAACGCCTCCGGGGTGTCCGGGCGGAACAGTGGCGTAAAACCTTTGTGCAGTTCAGTCGCGATAAAGTTCAGCCACTCCAGCGTCTTATAACGGTTGATACTGCCGACGGGGGCCAGCAGCTGGCGGTCGAAAACGCTGTCAGCAATATACTGCATGATGGCAACGCCTTCAGTCAGCAGCGTGTTGTCGTCCAACAGCAGCGCCGGAACCTGGCCTTTCGGGTTAACCTTCAGAAAATCGTCACCGTTCTCCATGCGTTTGTGCATCAGATCGACGCCAATCAGTGAAAAATCTTTGCCACTTTCCCGCAGAGTGATGTGCGATGCCAGGGAACATGCGCCGGGTTTGTAGAACAATTTCATAGGTAACTCCTTCAGACATAGATTATTTTTGTGATCCATCAGCAGAAGGGCGGCTGGCGGATATGCAGGTATGTTAGTGCCAGAATCGATAAAAAAAAGCCGCTAACACAGGTTAGCGGCCCAAAATTATCTGTTTCCCGATGACATTACGCGGAAGCGGTTTTACCGTCAGTGGACGAAGTCGAGTCGTCCAGAGTCATGCGGTTCAGTTTCGGTGCAGTCAGCAGCATCAGAACAGCGATAACGCCAGTTGCGACACCAATCTGCAAGAACACGCGACCGTAAACTTCCAGAGACATCAGCGGGTCTGTGACGTTTTCTGGCACAGCCATCATGCCAGCCACGTAACCACCGATAAGGTTTGCACCGGCAGTAGTCAGGAACCAGCTACCCATGATGAAGCCCATCAGACGCTGTGGAACCAGTTGTGCAACCATCGCCAGGCCCAGACCGGAAATCATCAGCTCACCGATACTTTGCAGACCGTAGCAGATAATCAGCCAGTTAACTGAAACGATACCCGCGTCGGTAGCGAATTTCGCGCCCAGCGGCAGCACCAGGAACGCACCAGAACACAGCACCATACCGATCGCAAATTTATGCGGCATTGGCAGGGTGTCGCCCATCTTGTTGTAGATGGCGGCGAGGATCGGGCTACCGATGATTATCCAGAACGGGTTCAGTGCCTGGTACTGTTCTGGTTCGAAGGCGATACCCAGAATAGTATGTTCAACGTTACGGATAGCGAAGAAGTTCAGAGACGTTGGCATCTGGCTGTAGAGAACGAAGAAGATAATCGCTTCCAGCATCAGAATGAAGGCCACAATCATCTTACGACGCGCAGCACCCTGCATGGCAAAGGCTTCTTTACCGAAGATGATAACGATACCCAGAGCAACGACGCCCATAACCATACGAGCGACTTCCTGGTGATGCAGCAGCCAGGTTGCGATGGCAATCAGGATAACAATACCGACGATGGTCAGCAGCAGGTTACGATAGTTAACCGGCGCAAAGTCTGGTTTTGAACCGTACTGTTTAACCCAGCGTTGGCAGAAGGCGAAGTTAACGATGGTAATCAGCAGGCCGACTACGCTCAGGGCAAACGCCACGCTCCAGCCAAATTTAGCCGCCAGCCACGGGGTTGCCAGCATAGAGAAGAACGAACCGATGTTGACGGACATGTAGTACATGGTGAATGCACCGTCCAGACGTGGATCGTTTTTTTCGTAACAGGTAGACAGCAGAGAAGATGGGTTAGCTTTAAACAAGCCGTTACCGACAGCAATCGCTGCCATGCCCATGTAAACCACACCGGTGTCGTGACCAGACCATGCGACCAACGCATAGCCGATGGCGAGAACAACCGCACCCAGCATGATAACGCGTTTGGTACCGAGCACTTTGTCGCCCAGCCAGCCGCCGATAGCTACCAGACCATAGACCAGAGCACTAAAGGAAGAGAACAGGGTGATGGAATCCGCTTCGGACATACCCAGTTGCTTAACCAGATAAACGGCCATAATGCCTTGCAGGCCGTAGAAGCCAAAACGCTCCCATAACTCAATAGAGAAGATGAGATAGAACGCTTTCGGCTGTTTGAAGGCGTTTAAACTGACGCTTTCAGTTGGTTTATTGTTTGCAGTAGACACATATACCTCTTATTTACATCCCATTTAATGGGAGGTGTACTGGGCAGGAGTGCGTATTTCAGCATCCGCCTTATTGTTATTCTGGAGGGAAACGAGAAGTAATGTTCACTATCCAGCGCTTTCAGACAAGGCTTTTGCAATACTCTGTTACAATTAAAAACGTCGGTACAATAAACCAGAATTTCAAATGTTATTTAGCGTTAAATTTCACGCTTTAAAAATAGACGGTTTTTTCTTCTGATGGAATGGGGTAAAAACCCGTATGTGACCATATCTTCTGCTGATGAGGTAAAAATATAGTGATATAGGCTGGTTTAAGAAAAAATATTGGATGATCATATTGTGCGATGTCGGGATTTCATCGTATTGATATCTGCGATAAACACGAAATGCAACATTATTACAACATTATGTTGTGCGTATGAACGTGTCAGCGTTTGTATAGAAATTTTCGTTAGTGATGGCGTTTTTTAACTGCGAAAGCGTTATATAGGCGTGAAAGATGTCAAATACTGAATAATTATCTGACATTAAACGCGGTTTAGTCGTGAGGAGGGGAACGGCGCGCCGACTTGCCACGCCGTAAAAAATGCACTACAGCTCGATTTTCTCTTTGTACTCACAGAGATCTTCAATAATGCACGAGCCACAGCGAGGCTTACGGGCGATACAGGTATAACGGCCATGCAAAATGAGCCAGTGATGGCAGTCCACCTTGAACTCAGCCGGAACCACCTTCAGCAGTTTCTCCTCGACCTGTTCCACATTCTTACCCGGCGCAAACTGGGTGCGGTTACACACGCGAAAGATATGGGTATCGACGGCGATGGTCGGCCAGCCAAACGCGGTATTGAGCACCACATTAGCCGTTTTGCGCCCCACACCTGGCAAGGCTTCCAGCGCTGCGCGGTCTTCGGGCACTTCACCACCGTGCAGCTCTAAGAGCCTCCGGCAGGTCTTAATGACGTTTTCCGCCTTGCTGTTAAACAGGCCGATGGTCTTGATGTACTCTTTCACGCCATCGACGCCTAAATCCAGCATCGCTTGCGGTGTGTTGGCTACCGGATAGAGCTTTGCGGTAGCCTTGTTCACGCTGACGTCGGTCGCCTGTGCGGAAAGCAGCACCGCAATAAGCAGCTCGAAAGGGGACGTGAAGTTCAGTTCAGTGGTGGGATGCGGGTTGTTATCCCGCAGCCGGGTGAGTATTTCCAGACGCTTGGCTTTGTTCATTAGGCTTTCTCTGCCGTTTCAACCGTCACAGCACTGTCGTTGCTAGCCTGTGCGCGGCGTTGTTTAGTCCGTTCATCAATCAGGTATTTGATTGCCAGCAGCATTCCGAGGCCGATAAACGCGCCTGGCGGTAACATCGCCAGCAGGAAAGGTGTGTCGGTGTGGAACACTTCAATACGCAGCACTTTCGCCCAACTGCCCGGCAGGCCGTCTGCGCCGTCAAATAAAGTACCGTTACCAAGTAATTCACGAATCGACCCGAGCAC
>JBOFJM010000065.1:0-2615 GCA_051656825.1 Kluyvera sp. | reverse complement strand
TTACGCACCTGATCGGGCGTGGCGCTAGTGGTCACGTCGAAATCTTTTGGTTTTTTGCCTAGCAGCAGGTCGCGAACGCCGCCGCCGACAAGATAGGCTTCATAGCCTGCCTTGTTCAAACGATAAAGAACCTTGAGGGCGTTTTCGCTGATATCTTTGCGGGAAATAGCGTGCTGCTCGCGTGGGATGACCGTCATAGCCGGTTTGGCGACGACGTTTTCAGCCTCGCTTTCCTCACGGCTGAGCACCTTGCGGCAAAAATTAGCGACTCGGGTAAAAATGGTGCACCTCGGTAGTATCAGTCTTTGGGACAAAAAAATAGCGGCTAATCATAGCTCAGCATTGCGAGTTTGAGAATGGTGGATTCACAATCGCCCTCTCAGGAACCGTTTCCAGCGTCCAGTTTTTCACCGCATTATTGAGTAAATCGGTAAGGCTATAATCCTGCCATTGTGCCGGAATCGTCTGCCCTAAAAAGCGTAATGCTTGCACGAGTACAGGACGAGGATCGCCGGTTGGTAAAGCAGGTGCATGATTTTGCTTAGAAAGTTTAGCACCTTCTGCATTCAATGCCAGCGGCAGATGAATATAGTCCGGGGCTTGCCAGCCAAACTGCTGGTAGAGTGAAATTTGTCGTACGGTGGGTTCAATAAGATCGGCTCCACGGACAATTTCCGTCACGCCCTGGAAGTGGTCATCCACCACCACCGCCAGGTTATAGGCAAATAAGCCATCACGGCGATGAATGATAAAGTCTTCTCTCGCCAGGCGTTCGTCGGCCTGGATAACCCCGCGTAGCAGGTCTGTGAAGGCGGTCACTGGGTGGTGTTGGCGCAGGCGTAAGGCCGCATTTTCTGGGCCGTTATTGCGCTCGTGGCAGTAGCCGTCGTAGGTTCCGCCGATGCTGTGAATGCGGGCGCGCGGGCAGGTGCAGTAGTAGCATAAATCCTGACTTTTCAGCCAGGCCAGCGCTTCGCGGTAGGCGTCATGACGCTGAGACTGCCACAGAATGTCGCCATCCCAGTGCAGGCCGTAATGTTCCAGCTGATGCAAAATGGTGGTTGCAGCACCGGGAACTTCACGAGGGGGGTCGATATCTTCGATGCGTACTCGCCAAATACCCTGTCGGGCGCGAGCCTGTAAGTAACTTCCGAGTGCCGCAATCAACGAACCAAAATGCAGTTCACCGGAAGGGGAAGGGGCAAAACGCCCAATATAAGGTTGTGATGACATGGTGTATTTGAATGTTGAACGTCACGCGGGGCAACGCCTGATGGCGCTTCGTTTATCTGACCTGCATACCACAGGCCGGGCAAACGTAGCGCCCCGGCAATCATGACTCAATACCGGATGGTGCTTCGCTTACCTGGCCTACACACCGTAGGCCAGGTCGCGCAGCGCTTCGGTCATCATGATTATTTTAGTTCGCTTAGCCTGCCATCTGCTTTTCGCGGATTTCTGCCAGCGTTTTGCAGTCGATGCACAGGTCAGCCGTTGGACGAGCTTCCAGACGACGAATACCAATCTCAACACCGCAAGATTCGCAGTAGCCGAAATCTTCATCTTCGACTTTCTTCCGCGTCTTCTCGATTTTTTTGATCAGCTTGCGCTCACGATCGCGGTTACGCAGTTCGAGGCTGAATTCTTCTTCCTGGGCGGCACGGTCTACCGGATCTGGGAAGTTTGCAGCTTCGTCTTGCATGTGTGTAACGGTGCGATCGACTTCATCCCTAAGTTGATTACGCCATGCCTCAAGAATACGCCTGAAGTGCGCTAGCTGGGCTTCGTTCATATACTCTTCGCCTGGCTTCTCTTGGTACGGCTCCACCCCAGCGATGGAGAGAATACTCAGGGACGATGTTTTACGGTTTTGCCCTTCTTGCATGTTGCTTCTCCTTAACACGCACTATCGATCCCCGTGTTCGGGGGAAAAATCAGGCCGCTATAAATAGCAGATGCTTTTCCGTATGGCAATTATCTAAACGTAACACTTGACAATGCTGTGAGGAAAAGCGTATTTGCACCGCAGCCCGAACACTTTCTATGCTGTTTCATCCCGTGATAACGAAACGGGTAACGGCGATATCAGAGTTATAATATCGGTAGAAAGTTCCGCTTTATAAGCCAAAATCTCTACCCCCTGTTTCTTTGCTTCATTTAATAGGTGTGCGTATTTGGCATCAATATGGTGTGCAGGAGCGAAATATTCAATGGCTGAGTGCAAAATAGCAAACAACAAAACGGCGCGATCGCCGCTTGCTACAACGCTCATCAGCTCGCGTAAATGCTTCTGTCCTCGCACCGTGACGGCGTCAGGAAAATAGCCAAACTCATTGTCTGCCAGTGTGACTGATTTCACTTCAATATAGCAGTTGGGGCGATCATCTGCCTGTAACATGATATCGATTCTGCTGCCTTCCTCACCGTATTTCACTTCGCTTTTCAGGGTGTTGTAGCCGGTTAGTTGAGGAATGACGCCCGCAAGAATTGCGTCTTTTGCCAGGGTGTTTGCGCGTAACGTATTAACGCAAATAAAATCCCCTTTTTGCGTCTGCGTTATTTCCCATGTATGTGGATATTTACGCTTAGTATTTTCTGATGTGGAATACCACACG
>JBOFJM010000064.1:0-1517 GCA_051656825.1 Kluyvera sp. | reverse complement strand
GGCGGCGTGCCTCGACGGATAAAGGTGTTTGAAGGAGTGGGGGTATCATCGCGGACATCAATAACTGGAGTATGGTCTGCGGTCGTTGTACGGCTCACGGGAAGATCCTTGGTAAAAACAAAAGGTAATGGCGACCTAGGTCACATAATCAGGGTAGGAAAATGTAAATATTCTGTCTAATATATTAATAATCTCAATTAATACTTTTAAAGTATGAATATCGAGCTTCGACATTTGCGCTATTTCGTCGCCGTTGCAGAGGAACTGCATTTTGGGCGTGCGGCGGCACGGCTCAATATTTCTCAGCCACCGCTCAGCCAGCAAATTCAAATACTTGAACAGCAAGTCGGCGCGCGGTTATTCGCCCGGACTAACCGCAGCGTGAGCCTGACCGAGGCTGGGCGTCAGTTTCTTGCCGATAGTCGGCAGATTTTGTTGCAGGTCAACGAGGCGGCAGCCAGAGCCAGCCGTTTACATCAGGGGGAAACCGGTGAACTGCACATCGGTTTTACCTCATCCGCCCCCTTTATTAAGGCGGTGTCCGATACGCTTTCGGCCTTTCGCCAGCGCTACCCGGATGTGCATATCCAGACACGTGAAACGAATACACGCGAACAGATTTTGCCATTGACTGAAGGGGCGCTGGATCTGGGGCTTATGCGTAACACGCAGCTTCCCGATACCCTCGAATGGCAGGTTATTCTGCGCGAGCCACTGCTGGCGATGATCCATCGCGATCATCCATTGGCAAACCAGGCGGCGGTGAGCCTTGTTGATTTGGCGAAAGAGCCGTTTGTCTTTTTCGACCCGCACGTTGGGACGGGGCTGTATGACGATATTCTGGGCCTGATGCGCCGCTATGGCGTGACGCCGACCATAACCCAGGAAGTGGGCGAGGCGATGACCATTATTGGCCTGGTGGCGGCGGGGCTGGGGGTGTCGATTTTGCCGGCCTCTTTTCGGCGGGTGCAGCTCTATGAAATGCGCTGGGTTCCCATCGCGCAAGAGGATGCGGTATCGGAAATGTGGCTGGTGTGGTCAAAACATCATGAGTTAAGCCAGGCGGCGGAGCGTTTTAAACAACATCTACTGAATGCGGCAAAGGTGAGCGTTTCGCTGCCAAAAGTGTAAAAAATGTGCAGTAAATCACAAGGCTAAGTAAAAATTTGACGCAGGCCGTTGAAGTACTTCACCATAGCCCAAAGTTTATTTCGAAGCGCGAAAATAAGGGAGTGCAAGGTGGTAGCGGATAGTCAGCCAGGCCATATCGATCAAATCAAGCAGACCAACGCGGGGGCGGTATATCGCCTTATTGATCAGCTCGGCCCGGTATCGCGTATCGACCTCTCTCGTTTTGCGCAACTCGCGCCTGCCAGTATCACGAAAATAGTCCGCGAAATGCTGGAAGCGCACCTGGTTCAGGAAACTGAAATTCAGGACGCGGGGAGCCGTGGGCGACCGGCGGTTGGGCTGATGGTAGAAACGGAAGCCTGGCATTATTTGTCGGTGCGCATCAG
>JBOFJM010000063.1:0-1656 GCA_051656825.1 Kluyvera sp. | reverse complement strand
ACGAAACTGGGAATGCATCTCTGCCATGTGGCACGTCAGCAGCAGTTGTCCACGCTAACGATAAAAATGGTATGCAGTCATCCGCATTCACAACGGGTGGCGAAAAATCTGGGTTTTTATGCCACCGCCCTGTTACGGGACTACGTCGTATCACCATTTAAATCAGGCGATCGTGAAAGCGTTATACTGGGCGTTCTGGCGTTACAACCACGGCCAGTCCCCAGGATAGTGGCAATGAGAGGCCAGCATCTCTGGCTGTCACTCCTTAGTTCTCATTTTGGCAATACGCGGCCTTCTCCTTCCATACAGACAGCCCCACCACTGGACATTACCGACATTAGCAATCGCATAGAAGTCACCCTCCATCAACTGACGCACAGGGTAATCGATGAGATAACTCATCTTCCGCTCAGCCGACTTATCTACCTCCGCGTTCGGCTCAACAGCGCGCTGGCGGAGGCTCTTCCCACGTTTTATCGAGCGGGTTATCAGGACATGGGACTGACGCCAGATAACAAGGGCGGTTGGTTTTGGTTATTTGAGCGCGGCTTCAGACGACATAACCTCAAGCTGCGCTGTCCGATAGCCCAAATGTTGCAAACTCATTCATTTTCGGCCTGATTTTCTGGGGTTCCGGCGTGGAACCCCTATAGGACTGTCTTACTTAGCTATTATTCCCTGTGTGAAAACGAGCGCTCATAGCGGAGAGCTGTTCAGCTTGCTCATTTAAGCTGCTCGTGGCGACTGAAGCCTGTTCCACCAGTGCCGCATTCTGTTGTGTAACCGAATCAATCTGGTTAACTCCTATTGCGACTTGATCGATACTTGACTTCTGTTCTTCGCACGCCAGCGTAATTTCCTGCATCAGGTCACTCACTTTCGTCACTGATTGCACAATATTATTCATTTTTTCGCCAGCTTGATTAACAAGCTCCGTACCATCTTCAATATCAGTGACTGAGACACGGATGATATTGCTAATTTCTTTTGCTGCATCGGCACTTCTTACTGCCAGACTACGAACTTCTGTCGCCACGACCGCAAACCCGCGTCCCAATTCCCCTGCCCGGGCAGCTTCCACTGCGGCATTGAGTGCCAGAATATTCGTCTGAGCAGCAATACCATTAATTAACTTCGTAATCTCGGTAATCTGCACAGAACTTGTTTCGATCTTTTTCATCGATACGATTGCTTTTTCCATTACGCCAGCACCTTTGCAAGCAGCCTGACTTGCATCGGAGGCAATGCTATTAGCATACTTTGCGTTGTCGGTATTGTTACTTACAATCAATTTAATCTCTGCCATACTTGCAGCCGTTTGTTGAAGGGCACTGGCCTGCTGCTCAGTACGGGTAGAAAGATCATCATTTCCCCGGGCAATTTCGGCGGTTCCTCGGCTGATCACCATAGTATTTGACTGAATAGAGTCAATTACATCAAGAAGTGACAGGCGCATTATATTGAGATGAGAAAAAATAACCCCCAGTTCATTATTTGAATCATCACTAATTTCATCTGCTAAATTACCATCTTTGATTTTCTCAATAGACCGAGATAATTTATCAATTTTCTTCGTTATTTTATTTCTTGAGGTTACCAGTGAAATTAAAAGCATCAGCACACATAACACAACGAAAATGAAAGAGAACAATAATG
>JBOFJM010000062.1:0-2442 GCA_051656825.1 Kluyvera sp. | reverse complement strand
AACTCCATCATCCCTGCCGGATGAATAAACCACATTTTATTCCCACCAAACATCCTCTTAGTTTCTTCAACCCAAGCCATATTATTGTGTACCTGCATTGCATACTTATACAGCTCAGGCTGCTTCGCTAACTCCTTTTCAAGACGAGGCCATCCTTTTTCGCGCTTTATCCATTCGCTTTCGTGTTTGATAAATAACTGACGCAGCTTGCTCGCCAAATCATCATCAGCTAATGCAGACTTAATTTCATCGCCACTCAGCACATTGTCATTATCTCTATCTATAATGAGTCGGTCATAAAGAGTACTAAAAAAAATGCCGCCTTCCTGGCCTTCTGTATCTTCTTTATCTAAGAATCCATCAGGATCATTACTACCATCAACGAGTTTAACCCCTAACTTGCCCCAATCATGTTGACTGAGTAACTCCGCATCACTCGCTAATAAGACAAACTCTCCTGCCAACTCATCTTTTTCTGCTGCACGCTCACGCACTCGAACAAACTTTTGCGTTCCATGAGTAACAATATCAGTTTTTTTTACTGCCAACGGAGTGTTTAATGGGCCAAATTTAGCTAGCGCCTCGTAGCTTAATTGTTTTTTATGGTTAATCAGACGATACGTGACAACCTTATCCTTATTAAGAACCAAATAATCCTGACCTCCAGTTACCTGTGCTTTATTCTGGATACAATCGTTAAGCTCTTGCTTGTCGCGTTTATCTTTCTCACCTACAAACACTTCAAAGTGCACAGCCTTCTGATCAGGGTCGATACTAAATCCGCTCATACTGAGCGTTGCAACTTGATGCTCACCCCAATGGCCAATAACCTCGCCAGCCTGGACAGCTATTGGGTTACTATCACGCAATACAACCTTATCAAACTCAATCGGGACGCTAGATTCCGCGGTTAAAGCCGCACCGAATTTATTTTTTGCTAACCAGCCAATCGAACCCTTGCTAGCATTAGCCATCACCTGATTAGCACTATTCTTGACGGTTCTGCTCCCCACTTTGAACACTTGAACTTGACGAAAATTAGTGAGGCCACCGTTAATTGTTACCATCTGTTGCTCACCTAACAACACAACTTCACTACCGGCAGGTACTCCAGCACTTTCTTCAGTACTGTCCGCCGTTTTTCTTAGCCATGTATTATTAGGTACTGTATAGCGAGCTGGCTTACTTTCCGGTGGAGTCAGCCAGTTAGGTTTCATTTTAAACTCGGCCTTGATATATTTCGCCGCAATATAAAACAGTTCAGGATCTCCGGCCTTGGGCTCGGCATAGCACATCAATTGGTAAATTTGAGGCTCATTGCGCAAGTTGTATCTCTCAGACCAATTATTCCTATCCACTAAAATAACTTCAGCCCCTTTCCGCGCAACGCCTAATTTATCTTCAGACTTAAGCTGCAACCCCGCAGATCCCTTATAAATAGAGACGTCATTACCATCAACTACATACCGTTCAGGCTCAGCGCTATAGCTGTTTTCACAAGCTATATGCATGTATAAGCTATAAAAAGTTAAGCTGTTTTTATTTTTCTCCCCCACCTCATAGCGGTGACGAATTAGGCAAAACGAAGGAGAGGTATACAAATCAATCTCGTGCTCAGGCTCCCCAGCTTCAGATTTACGCGTTGCTTTAGCAGGTTCAGTCGCAAACCGATAAGCAACAATTTCTCCATCAGCAATAGCACGAACAGCACCGCTTGAATGCCATCCCCCTTTTTCGCTGAGGTGAACTCCACCATGCCAAATACGATTACGTCCTATAGGAAAGGTTCCACTATTTAATTTATTGAGCTGGCTAATAAACTCATCAAGTGATGCAATTTCCTTGGGAGTACCCTCTCCCGCCAACTGCATGGGGTAGACAATTTTCATCTTTACGGTTCAACCCTATATTATACGTAAGCCATCAAACTGACGGTTGATAATCCATTTTAAGCATCCGTTCTTTGAGCAATGCCTCCATCGCCTCTTCCGTAGGCAGTGCCTTAATCAGCTCAACCGGCTCTGGAGCCTTCTCCGCGCCAATGCCTTTAGGAAGAGCAGGAGCCTGCCCCGCCCAACTCGCCCCCACTCCCGGGCTTCCTCCTGCATTGAGCTTAATGTCTGGGCCCACCAGCTTGATGCCACTTGGGTCGAGTTTCACAAAGCTACCGCCGCCACTTAGCGTCAGCTCCGAGCCAGCTTCTAATACCAATTTCTCACCGACATTGATGTGCACTTCAGTGCCTGCATCCACCAACAGGGATTGCCCCACTTTTTGGTGCATATTGGTATCTACGGTCAGAGAGTAATCGGCTTGGATGTGCTCGCGTTTCTGCACATCAACCGTCAGGTGATCATTGGCCTTAATCCGCGTCACGCGTTGATTATCAATCGCGCAGTGCTCATCATGTGTAATGTACCAAGTCGCATCCTGCTCAATAAG
>JBOFJM010000061.1:0-1540 GCA_051656825.1 Kluyvera sp. | reverse complement strand
GGCGCGTTGGTGTGCAACCGACGGTTGGCCTGCCACAGGAAAGAGATAATAGCGTTTTTCTGCTCCAGACCGGCGGTTTTTTCCTGCACGCGACGTTCCAGTGATGCATAGCTTTCTGCCAGCTCGGCGGACATATTGTTCAGCGCCATGCCGAGTGTTGCCATTTCATTGCGGCCGCTGATCTGCGCGCGATAGGTAAAATCACGGTGGCTAATGGCTTCTGCCATTTTCAACAACTGTCGCCACGGGCGCAGAAGACGAGCGCGCAGCCAAATCACGGTAAACACAAACAGCAGCGCCATAAACAGCGCCATCAGCCGGTGCATCCACACCACATGGCTAATTCGTTCTTCGGTTTGGTGGTCGAAAGCGGTGACTAACTGATTAATACGATTAACAAAGCCGGCTAAATCATCGGCGACAACCGCCTGGCTTTGCGCGCGGCGAATATCCGGCGCTAGATAGGTCAGCCAATACTGTTGTAGCGAAGCCAGTTGCTCAACCTGGCCGTCACGTTCAGCGGCGAGCTGCAATTCCGGGCTGAACACGGTGCGCTGCATTTCGTCAAACAGGGGCTGGTCACTCTCTTTCACCGGAATCGCCGCCAACAGACGGTAGCTCTGCATACGCAGCGAGCCAGCCTGGTTAATCGCGTGGGCGCTGCCCTGTACGCCATTCACCAGACGTGCGGAAATCATCATACTTGCCACCCCGATAAGGGTAGACAGCAGTACGATCAGTGCCAGTTGATTCACTAGCGTGAGTGGTGTAAAAAAACGTCTAAACATTGTGCTATACAACTCCTGGCGGAAGACACTCCGGCGAGTGGCGTTATTTTCGGCTATCGCCTGGAGTATACCCACACCCCTAAAGGGTTACTCCTTTATTTCCATCATAGTAAAGACTGAGGGGGCAGAGGGGTAGCGGCTTAACAGCCACGTGATAAAACGGGTTTTTTTATGCATAAAAAACTACCCATAAAGGATGATGCTGTTTTTTTGCGCATTCTATAGCCGACTTTTCCTTTGATTTATATCAACTTACCGCGCGGTGTAAACCCTAATGTTGCAGGGGTTGATATTAATAATCAGAGGTGTCTATGAGTCACTCCACTGCCCCGAAAAGGGCAACCGGCGCTGTCATTACCGACTGGCGTCCGGAAGATCCGGCGTTCTGGCAAGAGCGCGGCCACCGCGTCGCTAGCCGGAACCTGTGGATTTCCGTACCGTGTTTGCTGCTGGCGTTCTGTGTATGGATGCTGTTCAGCGCGGTCGCAGTTAATTTGCCAAAAGTGGGCTTCCAATTTACAACTGACCAGCTCTTTATGCTGACGGCACTGCCGTCTGTATCTGGGGCGTTGCTGCGCGTGCCTTACTCCTTCATGGTACCAATGTTCGGTGGTCGTCGCTGGACAGCGTTCAGCACCGGTATCCTTATCATACCTTGCGTATGGCTGGGTTTTGCCGTTCAGGATACCAGCACACCCTTTAGCACCTTCATTATTATTTCTCTGCTGTGTGGCTTTGCGGGCGCGAACTTC
>JBOFJM010000060.1:0-2195 GCA_051656825.1 Kluyvera sp. | reverse complement strand
CCTGGTGATGAGCCAAGTGCTGCTTAGTTTTGGTATCGCGCTGGCGTTGGTTCCGCTGTTGATTTTCACCAGCAACCGCCAATTGATGGGCGAACTGGTTAACACGCAGTGGATCAAACGTATCGGCTGGGTGATCGTCGCGATAGTGGTTACCTTGAACGGTTGGCTGTTGGTCGGCACGCTGCTGGATTTGTAATTGACATACCGTGACTCGCTACAGGTCACGGTTTCATTTTGTCTTGTGCGTTACGCTGAGTTTGGCATTAAACATCAGCGAACGTTCATGAACCATTTCGATCTCTCATTCTTAAAATACCTTCAGGATAACAGCCCTCTGGCAGTCGACCGCGCGGTGCTGCGTTTTGGCAAAACGCTTTCAACGCTGAAGCGAACGATGAAAGAGCTTAATGAACTGTTGCCGGAAAACGTCCAGCTTCACCAGGATAACCAGTTTATTACCACCCGCATTGGCTACAGCGACTATATCCAGTTCCTCCAGCGTGTGCACTTTAACCGCTATCTGACCACCGCCGAAGAGCGTGTACAGGATCTCTTTGTTGCGCTCTGCTTACAGAATGTGGTCAATAAAAACGAGTACTACAAAAAATTCTACGTCAGCGCCGGGACGGTAAAAAACGATAATCCAGTGATGCTGCGCCGGGTTCAGGGCTGCGGATTAACACTTGTGAGCATTCCCCGCCGGGGTTCGCAGTTGGTTGGCGATGAATTTCGTTTGCGGGTTGCGGCCTGTAACGCCATTTTGAAAACCGTGGAGATTGGCAGCGATAATCAGCTTATTGCCCATCAGGCCAATGAACCGATCAACCGCTCGATTGCCGAGCAGTTTCTGTCCGAATGCGCGGTCGAGATAAAAAGCGCAGCAGCGTATTACGCGCGCGTTGTCAGCCCAGGTATTCGCCTTGGTTATAATGGCCGTAAATACCTGTTGGTGTATCTGAGCCTGGCGCTGCACCGTATTCAGCGCGGGCAGAGAATAACCGACAACCAAATGGTCAACTTCCTGACCACGTTTCCGTATCAGGTGCTGGATTCTCAGGATGAAAACAACTGTCTGGATATGCTGATAGCGTCGTTGACCTTTACCCATCGCCCCTTCACGCTCTACGACGCGACGCTCGCTGGGCACGTCAAGCGAGCCTGCGATATGTTATCCGGCTGCCTGAGCGCCACGGTACACAACGCGAACGCCTGGTATGCCGAGATTTATAACTTTATTTATGCGGCGATTATTCAGAATAAATTTCATCTGTGGTTCGATGATAAAAAATTGCATGACGTTCAGCGGCGTTATCCTGAGTTTTGGCATCATGTCCAGACGGCGCTAAAAGAGATTGAAGCCCGCTGGCAAACGCCATTCTCCGCCATTCACCTGGCAACGCTGGTGCTGATAATTAAAAAGCATGAGCTGAAAAACCGAGTCGTCAGTGACCCGAAAAAACGGGTCATTATCGTGACCAACTCGTCCGAGAGCAAAGTGGGGTATTTTAAAGAGGTACTGTTGTCGCGTTTTCATATTGATATTCTGGCCTGCGTCAATATCAACGAAATCGCTCGACTCCAGCTGCAGGATTTTGATTTGCTGATTACCTTCACCAATAAAATATCCAGCCACCTTCGCCATGCGCAACTGAGCTACGTTAAAGTGAATTTTTATCTGACGCAGGATGATTTCCAGTTGCTGCGCGAGCATGGGCTAAGCCCCGCGCGCAAAAAAATACCTGTCGATACATTCGTTCGACAGGTCAATGGCATGAGCCAGGAGGCGTTAAAAACGTTTCTTGAAAAGCAGTATGGCGACCTCTTTATTTAGCCAGCGTCTGCTGGACGCCGCGACACCACACGGCGTGTAAATTCTGCGCGTTATCAAGCACCAAAATATCCGCGTCTTTCCCCACCGTCAGGCTGCCTTTCCGCTCGGCAACGCCCGCCAGAATAGCCGGATTAAGGCAGGCAATTTGCGCAGCCGACACCCAGCCGTTTTCCAGACGGTTCACCACGTTTTTCACCGAGTCGAGAAAACTCATCTCCAGTTTCCGCACTTCAGGCCAGTTATCGGGCGTGACGGTGCGCGTACAGCCGTGGCAGTCGGTAATTTTAAGGGCGTGCTGGTGGATGCGGAACGTTTCCTGACGCAGATAGTGGTGAAATTCAAAACCTTCAGGGAAGTCAACGTA
>JBOFJM010000059.1:0-10963 GCA_051656825.1 Kluyvera sp. | reverse complement strand
AAAAAGCCGGGCTGACGACCAGCGATATCGATTTGTTTGAAATGAACGAAGCGTTTGCCGCGCAGATCCTGCCATGTATTAAAGATCTGGGGCTGATGGAGCAGATTGACGAGAAGATCAACCTCAACGGCGGGGCGATCGCGCTGGGTCACCCGTTAGGGTGTTCAGGTACGCGTATCAGTACCACTCTGTTGAACCTGATGGAACGCAAAGACGCCCAGTTTGGCTTGGCGACAATGTGTATCGGTTTAGGTCAGGGGATCGCGACGGTTATCGAGCGCGTATAAAAATACGCCCCGACAATGCAAACGCAGCGTCGGGGCTGGTATCTCTCTAGGCCGGATAAGACGCGTTAGTGTCGCCATCCGGCATAACAACAAAGTTTAGTTGCCGTTCTTCCCGCCTGTCAGGGGCGGGTTTTTTACACACTATCTATCAGATAAACGCAAACGCATCGCCGAACAGGCGGTCTTCACGCGCCTGACGTTCATTACAGAACAGGTCGCGAGCGATTTTCGCCATCTCAAAACGACCGGCGATATAAATATCGTGATTCGCCAGCGTGCCGTAATCCTGCAATACCGCCGTTAACACCGTACCAGAGCGCCCACGCCAATCGTCTTCCGGCTGCTCAACCACGGGCACTACGCGCAGATTCGGGTGATTCACCGACAGCGCTTCCAGCTCGGAAAGGTCGTAAAGGTGTTTCTCTTCACGGCCACCCCAGTAAATCGCCACATCACGATTTGGGTTGCGCGCCAGCGCAGTCAGCAGAATAGAACGCACGTAGGAGAAGCCCGTACCACCTGCAATCAGCACCAGTGGGCGATCGTCTTCTTCACGTAGCCAGGCTTCACCGTGGGGAATATCCACCACCACTTCGCGCTCTTTCAGGATTCTGTCCATCACGGCCATAGCGTACAGATTCAGCTCAGACGCACCAATATGCAGCTCGATAAACGCCTGTTCATCTGGCGTAGAGGCCATCGAGAACGGACGCTTGTCGCGCTCGTCCATCACCACCATCAGATACTGCCCGGCACGAAATGAGAAGGCCGCTTCGGGCACTAAACGAACGCGATATACCGTATCGGTAATGGCGTCCACCGAGGTCACTTTACAGCTTAAGGTTGTCATGCGCTCCCTCTGTCGGGTCTTATCCCCCTCCGAATCCGCGTTGCAGAAGCGTTGACCGCGTCTCTGCTGACCGATTATTCAGGGGATGTCTTTATTATTTATCGTCGGAAAAAATGGCCAGCTCGTCCCAGATTTCATCGATACGCGCCGTAACAGCGGGATCTTTCTTGATAGGACGGCCCCATTCGCGCTGGGTTTCCCCAGGCCATTTGTTGGTGGCATCCAGCCCCATTTTCGACCCCAGGCCAGAAACCGGCGAGGCGAAGTCCAGATAATCAATCGGCGTGTTCTCCACCAGTACCGTATCCCGCGCGGGATCCATACGAGTGGTAATCGCCCATATCACATCGTTCCAGTCACGTGCGTTCACGTCATCATCGCAGACAATCACGAATTTTGTGTACATGAATTGCCGCAAAAACGACCATACGCCCATCATTACGCGTTTTGCATGTCCGGCATACTGTTTTTTGATGGTGACTACCGCGAGGCGGTACGAGCACCCTTCCGGCGGCAGATAGAAATCCACAATTTCCGGGAATTGCTTTTGTAAGATTGGCACAAAGACTTCATTCAACGCCCCCCCCAGTACTGCCGGTTCATCCGGTGGGCGACCAGTGTAAGTTGAGTGATAAATTGCGTCTTCGCGCTGAGTAATATGCGTGACGGTAAATACCGGGAAGTTGTCCACTTCATTGTAGTAACCGGTATGGTCACCGTATGGGCCTTCCGCCGCCATTTCACCCGGCTCAATGTAACCTTCGAGCACAATCTCTGCGCTGGCGGGCACTTCGAGATCGTTGGAGACGCACTTCACCACTTCGGTTTTCGTGCCGCGCAACAGGCCTGCGAAAGCGTATTCGGAGAGCGTATCCGGCACTGGCGTGACCGCGCCAAGAATAGTGGCAGGATCTGCCCCAAGCGCCACCGCAACCGGAAAACGTTCGCCCGGATGTGCCGCGCACCACTCCTGGAAATCCAGCGCACCGCCACGGTGCGACAGCCAGCGCATAATCAGTTTATTTTTGCCAATCACCTGCTGGCGATAAATGCCCAGATTCTGCCGCTCTTTATGCGGGCCACGAGTGACCGTCAGCCCCCAAGTGATTAGCGGTGCGGCGTCTTCTGGCCAACAGGTCATCACCGGAATACGAGACAAATCGACGTCATCACCCGAGATAATTTTTTGCTGGCAAGGCGCACCGCGCAGGCGTTTGGTCGGCATGTTCAACACCTGTTTAAACTGCGGCAGTTTATCGAACAGATCGCGGAATCCTTTTGGCGGCTCAGGCTCTTTCAAAAAGGCTAAAAGTTTACCCACTTCACGCAACGCACTGACATCTTCCTGCCCCATGCCAAGCGCCACGCGCTTAGGCGTGCCAAACAGGTTACACAGCACCGGCATCGAATAGCCTTTGGGGTTTTCAAACAACAGCGCCGGGCCGCCAGCACGCAGGGTGCGATCGGCAATTTCGGTAATTTCCAGATGGGGATCAACCGGGAGGCTAATACGTTTTAGTTCGCCCTGCTGTTCGAGTAATGTCAGAAAGTCACGTAAGTCATGGTATTTCATGGGGTAATTATCGGCCTCCTGGTAAGCGCCTCATTATACGGCGAATGGTTCCGCGATGCTGTCTTTTTGTTAAATTTGCGTAAATTAAAGCAGTAATAATCAACATCGCGATTTGGTCGTACTTTTGCTATGCTTTCGCGCTAAACAGCGGAAATAGGTCATTATGCAAGCCTGGTATTTACTGTACTGCAAACGCGGGCAACTTCAGCGTGCTCAGGAACATCTTGAACGGCAGGCGGTTAATTGTCTGACGCCGATGATCACCCTGGAGAAAATGGTGCGCGGTAAGCGTACTTCAGTCAGTGAGCCATTGTTCCCAAACTATCTGTTTGTGGAATTTGACCCCGAAGTTATCCATACCACCACTATCAATGCAACCCGTGGTGTTAGCCATTTTGTCCGTTTTGGTATGCATCCGGCAACGGTTCCTTCATCGGTTATCCATCAGCTTTCTATCTATAAGCCGCAAGATGTGACCGACCCAGAAACGCCATATCCTGGCGACAGCGTGGTTATCACCGAAGGCGCATTTGAAGGGCTGAAAGCCATCTTTGCAGAGCCAGACGGCGAAGCGCGCTCTATGCTGCTGCTTAACCTGCTGAATAAACAGATTAAGCAGAGTGTCAAAAACACCGACTTCCGTAAAGCCTAATCTAAAAGTCGATACTAAACATCCGCTTAACGTTGTTGTCGGTCACGGTTTCCAGCCATTGGGCCTCTTCGCCACGCCATTGTGCGACGCGCGCCAAAATATGTGCGACATACGCCGGTTCATTACGTCGCGACGCCGGTTTTGGCGTCATATCGCGCGGTAACAGGTACGGAGCGTCCGTTTCCACCAACAGGCGGTCGGCTGGAATCATCGGTAACAGTTCACGCAACTCCAACCCGCGACGCTCGTCGCAAACCCAACCGGTAATACCGATAGACAGCCCACGATCAAGACACGCCTGCGCTTCATCGCGTGTACCGGTAAAACAGTGCAGCACCGCACCCGGCAGGTGATCCAGCCACGGTTCCAGCAATGCCAGGAAACGGTCATGCGCATCCCGACAGTGTAAAAATACCGGCATTCCCAGTTCTGCCGCCATCGCCAACTGCGCGCTGAACGCAGTCTCCTGCTCGGCTGGTGTTGAAAAGTTACGGTTAAAATCGAGGCCGCATTCACCAATCGCCACCACCTCGGATTTATTCGCCAACGCATAAATGGCCTCTGCCACCGTTGGCGACCAGCTACTGCTGTCGTGCGGGTGAACGCCAGCGGTAGACCAGCATCCAGCAAAGCGCGCGGCCAGCTGCTGCGCCTCTTCGCTTTCATGGCGGTTAGTTCCGGTCAGTAACATGCCGTGTACGCCCGCAGCCTGTGCTCTGACGACAACATCATCGCGATCGCGGGAAAACTGCGAACTGGTCAGGTTGACTCCGATATCAAACATCCTACCCCCCATATGAAAACCGCCCTAACGGGCGGTTGGTTATTCTTCTGTTTCTTCGGCTTGCGCGTCTTCATCACGCGTCGATCGTTTCCCGGCGTAGAAGCGAGAGAAGAAGACCCCCACTTCAAACAAACAATACATCGGGATAGCCAACAGCGTTTGCGAGAACACATCCGGCGGCGTCAACAACATACCGACCACGAATGCGCCAACCAGCACATATGGGCGCTTTTTACGTAGGTCATCCGGCGTGGTCACACCCACCCAGCAGAGCAGGACGATAGCGACCGGCACTTCGAACGAGACACCAAAAGCGATAAACAGCGACATGACAAAGTCGAGGTAACTCTTGATATCCGTAGACACCAGTACCCCTTCCGGCGCGGTGTGCGTCAGGAAGCCAAACGCCAGTGGGAACACCACAAAGTAGGCGAACGCCATGCCGATATAAAACAGCAAGGTGCTGGACACCAACAATGGTACTACCAGCCGACGCTCATGCCTGTACAGTGCGGGCGCCACAAAAGCCCAAACCTGGTACAAAATGACCGGCGCGGACAGGATCAGCGAAACCATAAAGGTCAGCTTGATTGGCGTGAAAAACGGCGATGCAACGTCGGTGGCGATCATCGTCGCGCCCAACGGCATCTGTTTTATCAGCGGCGCTGATACCAGTTGGTAGATATCATTGGCGAAATAGACCAATGCCAGAAAAATAACGATGACCGCAATAATGCAGTTGAGCAGGCGCTTACGCAGCTCAATCAAATGAGCGATCAGCGGTTGGGTATCTTCTACGCTCATGGTTACGGTTTATCACTCGATGCGGGGGATGAATCAGTCACGGTGGCCGCAGACGCATTGGCTTTCTCTACGGGTTTAACCACCTCAGCTTCCTGCGCCGGAGATTCAGCGGATTGCGCCACCGGCTCATCGGTATGCGCCGTCTGCGGTTTTTCCGTTGCCGGTTGCACAGCCTCTTTGTCCTTAGCCGCAGGGTTATGGATAGTATTGGCCTCGTCACTCGCCTTTTCAGGGTCATGCATTGAGTAGGAACGCTTCATTGACTCGGCTGCTTCGCGCAGTTCGTCCATCGAAGCCTTCAACTCCGGCGTTAGGGTATCCAGACTCGCTTTCTCCACTTTTTTCAGGCTATCCTGAAATTCCTGGAGTTTAAGCTCCTGCGTCAGCTCATTTTGCACGGTTGTTGCCAGAGAACGCAGCGCACGAATCCAGCCCACAACCGTTTTCACCGCCACCGGTAGGCGTTTTGGCCCTAATACAATAAGGCCAATCACGAATACCAGCAGTAGTTCACTGAAACCAATATCAAACACGAATTACACCTGCTCGTTGTCGTGGCGTTTCGCTTCGTCTTTCTTCGCACTTTCCTGCTTATCAGCAATTGATTTTGCAGTGAAATCTGCATCCTGGTTGGCTTTATCTTTTGACTCGTCTTCATCACCCATGGCTTTTTTAAAGCCTTTGATGGACGCGCCTAAATCCGATCCCAGCGAGCTCAGCTTTTTAGTCCCGAAAAGCAGAACCACGATAACGACGATAATCAGCAACTGCCAAATACTAATACCACCCATACAAGTTCCTCTGATAGATGATGAAATAATCAGCGCGCATTATACGTTATGCAGTGCCATGTTAGCGATGCATAATTCACCGCGTCTTCCGCCACCCTGCGAGCCATACCACCAGCCCTCCGGCCATAAGCCATGCGGGTGTCAGCCCCCACTCAGGGCGATTAATCAGTAATACCGTACCGCTCAGGAGTAAAACCGCACCTATACCAAAGAGATATCGTGACTGCCCCTGACGAGTGCGATGCGTGACCATCTCCAGCGAAAGCTTCTCAAGACTGCTCTGCACCTGCTTACTCTGACGTAAGCTGTCGTACACCAGTTCCGGTAATTCCGGCATTTTCTCAATCCAGAACGGCGCTTTGTCTTTCAACGCCCGGAACAGCGCAGGCAGGCCCATCTGATCTTTCAACCATGATTCCAGGAAAGGCTTCGCCGTCTTCCATAAATCTAACTGAGGATAGAGCTGGCGTCCTACCCCTTCTACGTAAAGTAATGTCTTTTGTAACAACACCAACTGCGGCTGCACTTCCATATTGAAGCGGCGCGCGGTGTTAAACAGGTTCAGCAGCACGTGACCAAAGGAGATTTCAGCCAGTGGTTTTTCAAAAATCGGCTCACACACGGTGCGGATAGCAAACTCAAACTCTTCTACGTTGGTATCCGGCGGAACCCAGCCAGAATCGACGTGCAGCTCTGCAACCTTGCGATAATCTCGGTTAAAGAAGGCGATAAAGTTTTCCGCCAGATAGCGTTTATCGTCCTTGTTCAACGAGCCGACAATCCCGCAGTCAATGCCGATATACTGTGGGTCTTCCGGGTGCTCATAGCTAACAAAAATATTGCCAGGGTGCATGTCGGCATGGAAGAAGCTGTCGCGGAATACCTGGGTGAAAAACACCTGCACGCCACGTTCGGCCAGCAGTTGCATATTGGTATTTTGCTTTTTCAGCGTCTCGATGTCCGACACCGGAATACCGTAAATACGCTCCATCACCAGCATATCAACGCGGCAATAGTCGGAGTAAATCTCCGGCACGTACAGCATCGGGCTGTCTTCAAAGTTGCGACGCAGTTGAATGGCGTTAGCCGCTTCGCGCAGCAGATTCAGCTCGTCGAGCAGCGTTTTCTCGTAGTCGCGCACCACTTCAACCGGGCGCAGACGACGACCATCCGGCAGCAGGCGAGGAACCCAACGCGCCAGACGGTAAATCAGTTTCATGTCGGCTTTGATAATAGGCAAAATATCGGGGCGGATAACTTTGATCACCACCTCTTTGCCGTTCTCTTTCAGGCGCGCCGTGTGCACCTGCGCAATCGACGCCGATGCCAGCGGTTCAATATCAAAATCATCAAACCAGCTTTCAACCGGAATATCGCCCATCGACTTTTCGATTTGCTGCTTCGCCAGTTTGCCGTCAAATGGAGCGACTCTGTCCTGCAACATAATCAGTTGATCGGCGATTTGTGGCGGGAAAAGGTCACGACGCGTAGAGAGCATCTGGCCGAATTTGATCCACACAGGGCCAAGCTCTTGCAACGCTAAACGCAGACGTTCGCCCAGCAATTTATCCTTATGGCGGTTCGGCATCCAGAACAACAGCCGACGGCCAAAACGCAGCGGCAGCGTAATACGCATTTTGGGAATAAGCTCATCAAGCCCGTAACTCAAAAAGGTGCGGATGATAAAATACAGTCGCCGTAATTCTCCTGGCGTCATTTGCCCTCCAGGTTTTCCAGCCGTTTAGTCAGTGCCGCCAGCTCGCGCTCAACTGCCGTTGTCTCTTCTGCAAACCACGCCACTTCCAGCGCGCCGGGAGCTAAACGCCACTCTTCGGTCAAGGTTTCTGCCACGTAGCGCTGCTGGCGCGCCAGACCATGCTGTATAAATGCCGCGCCGCCGCGCAACACTTTACTGATGCCTTCTGCGGCGATATCGCCGGTGTAGGGAGCCAATAGCTCGGCGGGATCAAACTCGGCGAGATCGGCAAGCGACACCAGGTTTTGCACGACCTGGAGATCGCCTTGCACTTCAAGATCGTTATTGCGGATAAGCGCCGTAAGCTGCTGGCGATTGCGCAGTTGTGGCAATACGCTCGCGCGGGTAATAACGGTGCAGTCTGCCTCGCCTTCCCATGCGCCCAGCACGTCAACCTGGCGCTCACTAAAGACCAGCACCAGCGGTGAGGAAAACTCTTTCAGCTCAACGCGTAATACTTTTCCGATAAGGCGCTGACGCGCAGGCTTTAATGCCTTTTCACGCCACAAAAGCGTATTAATGGCAGTCTCAATGCTGCCAGTCACTAAGGGTTTTAAAGGCATAGCGGCCCCTCTAATCAGAATTTATAGCCGCGGTGCAGCGCGACAATCCCTGCCGTCAGGTTGAAGTACTCAACGTTTTCCAGCCCGGCGTTCTGCATCATCTCTTTCAGCGTGTCTTGATCCGGGTGCATCCGGATAGACTCTGCCAAATAGCGGTAGCTTTCGGCGTCATTCGCTACCAGTTCGCCAATGCGCGGCAGAATGTGGAATGAGTATGCGTCGTAGGCTTTGCTCAGCGGGTCGATAACCGGTTTGGAAAATTCGAGCACCAGCAGGCGTCCACCTGGTTTCAGCACGCGATACATAGAGCGCAGCGCTTTGTCTTTGTCAGTCACATTACGCAGGCCGAACGAGATGGTGATGCAGTCAAAAGTGTTATCCGGGAACGGCAGCGCTTCGGCATTGGCCTGCACATATTCCACGTTACCGACTACCCCTATATTGCGCAGCTTTTCGCGGCCCATTTTCAGCATCGAGTCGTTAATGTCAGCCAGCACCACGCGCCCGGTTTCACCGACCATACGCGAGAATTTCGCCGTCAGGTCGCCCGTGCCACCCGCCAGATCGAGAATGGTCTGTCCACGGCGCACGCCGCTGCAATCAATGGTAAAACGCTTCCATAGACGATGGATCCCGAATGACATGAGATCATTCATTACATCGTATTTTGCGGCTACAGAATGGAATACATGCGCCACCATGTCTGCTTTCTGTGATTTGGCAATTGTTTGAAAGCCAAAGTGCGTCGTTTCTTGTGAATCCTCAACCATCTCAATGCCTGCTTGCTTATCAAGAAAATGTTCATGGAGTGTAACAGATTGGGCGCAATTGCCCTACGATTCCACCCCGTTACGGATTATCCGCGCTCGGCGGCTAGCGGATTATCATCGTGGGTATCGCTGTCGTCACGCAGACGAAAATCATCATCCTGAGCTGTCGCTTGCTCGACGAGATCTGGGTTAATCTCGCGCTTAACTTCCACCCCTAAGTGGCGAAATGCCTCGGCTTGCACCAGCAAATTACCGCGCCCGGAGGTGAGTTTTTTCATCGCCTGGCGGTAGTTATCCTGCGCTTTGTCCAGGCTTTGGCCTATTGCCGACATGTCATCAACGAACAGGCGCATTTTGTCATATAAGCGGCTGGCACGTTCTGCAATATGTTGCGCATTACGGCTTTGATGCTCATAGCGCCAGAGGTTTGCAATGGTGCGCAGCGCAACCAGTAGCGTGGTAGGGCTAACCAGCATAATGTTATTTTTTAGCGCTTCGCTAATCAGCTCAGGTTGCCTGTCCAGCGCCAGCAAAAAGGCGGGTTCAACGGGGATAAACATCAGGACATAGTCCAGAGAACGCAGCCCGGGTAGCTGATGGTAGTCTTTCCGCCCCAGTAGACGAATATGGTTGCGCACCGCCGCAATATGCTCCTGCAATGCCGCTTCGCGGGTGTAGTCGTCTTCTGCGTTAAAGTAGCGCTCGTAGGCCACCAGCGTCATTTTGGCGTCCACTACCACATCTTTGCGATGCGGTAAGCGCACGATGACATCGGGCTGCATCCGGGAGTTGCCGTCGGTAGCAATACTGACCTGGGTTTCATACTCGTGGCCTTCCCGCAGCCCGGACGCTTCCAGCACACGGGTGAGTACCACCTCGCCCCAGTTGCCCTGAGTTTTGTTATCGCCTTTCAACGCCCGCGTTAAATTGACCGCTTCCTGCGCCATTTGCGCGTTCAGTTGCTGAAGATTACGAATCTCATGCGCCAGCGTGTGGCGTTCGCGCGCTTCCTGACCAAAACTCTCCTGAACTTGACGGCGAAAACCGTCTAGCTGCTCGCGCAGCGGCGTCAGCAGGCCATGCAGGCTCTGCCGGTTTTGCTCATCAACGCGCCGGTTGCTCTGCTCAAAAATACGGTTGGCGAGGTTTTCGAACTGTTCGCTCAGGCGCTGCTCGCTATTGAGCATCAGACGGTATTTTTCATCACCGTGCTGCCGTGTCGTCTCCAGAAGCGTTGTGACTTCACGCAAGTCAACTTCCAGCGAGGAGTTAATCTCCCGCAGGTTACGCAGCTCGTTATTAAGCAGCTCACACTCTTCACGCCAGTGCGCGTTCTGGGCGATTTGCTGCTTTGCGGCGCTCAGTTCGCCATAGATATCACGCTCTTCCGCCAGTTGTTCGGCCCGCTGCTGCGCCACGCGATAGCTCGCCGCCAGCCAGCCAATCGCCACGCCTGCCAGCGCCACCAACGCATAAATCACCACGGCAATATCCACAACGCCTCCTGCTTAAACCTACTATCAGCACAAAATAGAATTGTGCTGTATAAACGTCCAGTTTTAAAGCAGTTTCCTGCGAGCATCTACGCAAAAAGAAAAAGGCCGAACAAGTCGGCCTTTTTTGATGAAAAGCGAAATTACAGCAGGCGGCGCGCTGCTTCCACCACGATTTTCACCGCGTGGCTTTCCGTTTTCTTCATCGTTTCAGCGTTAGGAATTTCCTGCTGGGTACGGTTCACGATAACACCGGCAACCATCCCGGCGCGCAGGCCCTGTCTGGAGCACATGGTCAGCAGCGTTGCTGATTCCATTTCGTAGTTCATCACGCCCATCGACTGCCACTCTTCCATGGAGCCTTTAAAGCGGTTAACCACGCGACCAGAGAAGGTGTCGTAGCGTTCCTGGCCTGGATAGAAGGTGTCTGAAGACGCGGTTACGCCCACGTGAGTGGTCGCGCCAACGGATTTCGCCGCTTCAACCAGTGCAGTAGTACACGCGAAGTCTGCTACCGCTGGGTATTCCATTGGTGCAAAGTGCAGGCTCGCGCCATCAAGACGGACGGATGCCGTCGTGACCAGCACATCACCCACATTAATGTTCGGCTGAATAGCGCCGGTCGTGCCAACACGCAGGA
>JBOFJM010000058.1:0-2045 GCA_051656825.1 Kluyvera sp. | reverse complement strand
GGTTGGCCGACCAGGGAAATCATCTCTTTTCGCTGATTTTCCAGCGGCTGCAATATTTTATTCAGGCTCTCGACCGAGCGGCTGGCGAGCGTATCAATCTGTTTTTGATTTACGCCACGCTGTGAAATAAATCGGGTTCCCAGGGTGAGGGCAAAGGCGCTTATGGCGACAATCACACAAACAGCGATTCGCTTACGTAAATACTTTCGGATAATCCATTGGGCTGTTTGCATGTCCGATGCTCGGTGCGCATATATTGATAATGAAAATACCAGTGACGACAGAGCAAGTGTAGTGGGCAGCGAAAAAAGTGAGTGAAAATATGGAAATAAATCACCCACCCGTATTAGGGGTGGGTGGAATGACGTATTAGTCGCACTGAACCTTAATCGCCAGACCGCCGCGCGATGTCTCGCGATATTTGGCGTTCATGTCTTTACCGGTTTCGTACATGGTTTCGATAACTTTATCGAGCGATACACGAGGTTCGCTGGTGCGGCGCATGGCCATACGGGAGGCGTTAATCGCCTTCACAGATGCAATCGCGTTACGTTCGATACACGGAACCTGAACCTGTCCAGCCACTGGGTCACAGGTCAGCCCCAGGTTATGCTCCATGCCGATTTCTGCCGCTACGCAAACCTGTTCCGGGCTTGCGCCCAGCAGTTCCGCCAGACCGGCTGCCGCCATAGAACAGGCGACGCCCACTTCGCCCTGGCAGCCCACTTCCGCGCCAGAAATAGACGCATTCATTTTGTACAACGCGCCAATGGCTCCGGCTGCGAGGAAATAACGAATATAAATATCCGGGCTAACTGGCTCAATAAAGTGGTCGTAATAGGCTAATACCGCCGGAACAATCCCACAGGCGCCGTTGGTTGGTGCGGTGACTACGCGCCCACCGGCGGCGTTTTCTTCGTTGACGGCAAGGGCAAACATATTGACCCAATCCACCACATTCATCGGGTCGTTAGACAGTTTGTCGTTGGCGACCAGCAGACGACGCAGCGCTGAAGCACGGCGAGGCACGCGCAGTGGTCCAGGCAGCACGCCTTCGGTATTCATGCCACGATCGATACAGGCGCGCATGGTCTGCCAGACATTGGCGAAGTAATCTTCGATTTCTTGCTTGCTGTGCAGCGCCAGTTCGTTTTGCATCACCATGCCGGATAACGACAGGCCGGTGTCCTTGCAGTATTTCAGCATTTCGCTCGCCGAAGCAAACGGGTAGGGAACCTGCACCTCATTGCTGGCTTCTTTGCCGAAATGTTCTTCATCGACGATAAACCCCCCGCCGATGGAGTAATAGGTTTTGCTGTAGACCAGCGTATCGCCCGCCCAGGCGTGGATCTGCATGGCGTTTTCATGCAGCGGCAGGTTGTCGCTACGAAAACGCATACCATCATCGGCAGGGAAATCGACTTCCCGGCGGCCTTGCGCCAGCAGCAGACGCCCGCGCGTTTCAACGTCGCGGATAAACGCGGGAATGGCATCAATATCCACGGTATCCGGCTGGTTCCCCGCCAGACCCATAATGATAGCGATATCGGTGTGGTGGCCTTTACCGGTTAAAGAGAGTGAGCCGTAGACGTCAACCGCAACGCGCGTCACGTCATCAATCAGTCCCTTTTCGACCAGGTCATCGACGAACTGCTTGCCAGCCTTCATCGGCCCTACAGTATGGGAAGATGAGGGGCCAATCCCCACCTTAAACATGTCGAATATACTAATCACGATAACACTCCTGACAGGGTTGCCGCGTTGTTGCGGCAACGATGTAATAATTGCGCATAGTGTATGAGGGAACCCAGAAATCGGCTGAACTATTCACATGAATTTAATTAATGAATAGCAAAGATTTTACTAATGCCGAAATCCAGATTTTAAGGTAAGTATAGTCAGGGTTTTAGGCCCACTTGTAGCGCTAGCTCACGAATGATACCCGCCGTCATACCCCAGACAAAATAGTGCTGATACCAGGAGAGCCAGACGCGATGCGAATTGCCACGGCGATGAATATCGAGCGGGTGGTAGCGCCCCAGACG
>JBOFJM010000057.1:0-1844 GCA_051656825.1 Kluyvera sp. | reverse complement strand
CATTACGCCTGAAGAACAAGAGCAAACCCGCAAGGTGCTGACCAAGCTGCTGCGTGAGGTGGAGAGGAAATAATGCGCCCGCCACGTCACGATCCTTATGCGCCACATGACTGGGCCCCGCATGAGAAACCCGCCATTCTCGGCTCGCCGTCTACGCCGATTCATAGCACGCCTAAACGCCTGGCGTATGGCATCGTCGGGCTGCTGGTCTACCTGACCGGCGCGTTAGGTAATGCCGTCGTCACCGCCAACTTACAGAACCTGCAAGGCTCTTTCGCCGCCTGGTCCACGGAGATTGCCTGGCTGCCAGCGGTCTATGTGATGACCAACGTGTCAATTAACCTGCTACTGGTGAAGTTTCGCCAGCAGTTTGGGCTACGGGCGTTTACCGAAGGTTTTCTGGTGCTGTACGTGCTGGTGACGTTCTTCCACTTGTTCGTCAACGATCTCAGTTCCGCGCTGATGGTACGCGCCGCACACGGTATGGTGGCGGCAGCGCTTAGCTCACTGGGGATTTATTATCAGGTGCAGGCCTGGCCGGCGAAACATCGCCTTAAAGCGCTGACGATTGGTATCACCGGTTCGTCGTTGGCCATCCCCCTCGCCCGCCTGTTCTCCACCGAGTTACTGCAAATTGACGAGTGGCGCGGGCTGTATTTCTTTGAGCTGGGGCTAGCACTGGTGTCGCTGGCCTGCGTTGTCGCGCTGAAACTGCCGCCGAGCGATCGCCAAAAGGTCTTTGAGAAAAAGGACTTTATTACTTTTATTCTCCTCGCTCCCGGCATGGCGCTGGTCTGCGCGGTGCTGTCATTGGGCCGCCTGGAGTGGTGGTTTGAAGCGCCGTGGATTGGCTGGTCGCTGGCGGCGGCCGTAGTGCTGATCGTCACGGCGATTACTTTTGAACACAACCGCAGCAACCCGCTGCTTAACACGCGCTGGCTTTCCAGCGGCAGTATTCTGCGCCTGGGGCTTATCATGGTGCTCATCCGCATTGTCCTGGCGGAGCAGAACACGGGGGTTATCGGTTGGTTGCAGTACGTGGGGTTGCAAAACGAGCAGATGACCGCGCTGGCGTGGTCGATATTTGCCGGGATTGTCGCCAGTTGCCTGACGCTTAACCCACGCCGCCTGTACTGGCCTACCGCGACCGCACTGGCGCTGATTATGATTGCCTCGCTGCTTGATAGCCAGTCTACCAGCCTGACGCGCCCGGATCAGTTGATGTTCAGCCAGTTCTTGCTTGGCTTTGGCAGCGCCTTTTTCCTTGCCCCCGCAATGCTCGCCGGGATTGGTGGCGTGGTGGCTGACCAACGAAATCTGGTGAGTTTTTCCGTGCTGTTCGGCATGAGCCAGAACATTGGTGGCCTGCTCGGTTCAGCGATTCTCGGTACGTTCCAGACCTGGCGGGAGAAGTTCCACTCCAGCCAGCTTGCTGACCAAATAACCTCACTGAACCCACTGATTACCGAGCGCTTGCAACAGTACGCTCAGCAGTATCAAAGCCAGCTTGGCGACAGTACCTTGCTGAACGTGCAGGCCAGCGCCCTATTGCAGACCGCCTCGACGCTTGAGGCCCATATTCTCGCCTATAACGATACTTACCTACTGACGGCGGCCATTTCTGCCGCCACACTGCTGTGGGTATTCTGGCGACTATTGCGACTGCGCATTACCGCCCATATCGCGCTAAAACGTGCGACGGGCAGCAAATAACAACACGCTATCTGGAGTCGTTATGAGTCAGCAGGATGCAGCCCAACAACAGGCCAACACCCGCAATAATATCCGCGTGGTTTCCATTTTCACGGCGGCAGCTATCGGCCTGGTCGGTGTTTTGGTCATTC
>JBOFJM010000056.1:0-1723 GCA_051656825.1 Kluyvera sp. | reverse complement strand
TTTTATCGTCAATTAATCAGAGCGTGCGTAAAACAATGAAAGTGTAGAAAACAATTTCCCGCCAATTATGAGGAAATTAAGGATAAAGTATGGAGAGTTGCAATAAAAATATTCAATGCACTGATTAATGGAACATTTTCAATAAATCATAAAGCAACCATGATTAATAATAAAGCAATATTATAAGAATAATCCGCAATAAAAACGAAGCGACGTAATAAAGCCGCAGTCTCAGATGCTGCGGCGCAGTTTAATTAAGAACTCCTCGCGATAAATTCTACGTTGCGGGAGGACAACGCTCCAGCATTAACCCCGCTCGCAGCCCCAGCGCGACATCAGGATTCGGGAACAGCACGTATTCGCAACCGGATTCCACCACATAGCGGGTATCGCCATCTTCAGCTAACAACGTCCCTCTGGCGAACGGCGTAAAGTTCAGCGTCTGCGCTGACATATACAGCCGAAAATCGGCACTGCGTCGGGTAATCTGCTGTACCACGCGATAATGCAGCGGCACGGTCAATGCCCCACCGCCTAACTCTCCAGCCAGCAGATGCCCTAGCTGGTGCGCCGTTAAGGCAAACTGGCTGAGATCGTTTTGCCCAAAAGGCCGCGCCTTTCCCAGCTCTAACGTACAGGCCAGAGCCTCAAAATTCTCGCTGGTATAATGGGTAAAAGTACCGCCAGGCGCCTGGTGAAAGACTAATGCCTGTAACCCCGCAGAGCCTAGCCAACTCAGAAACGGCGCATCCCACGGCGATGCGCGTGCCGGTAGCACCCCAAACCGGGGATGATGCGAGCCGCGAATAGCGGTATGTAAATCCAGATGCCAGCGCACCTCTGCCGGACAACGCTGGAAAAACGCCGTCACCGCCTGTTCCAGACATGCCGCGCGAATGGTCTCATCACTCACCGGAAAATGCCGCCAGCGCGCGCCAAACATGCGGTTAAGGTCGCTGTGCAAATAACGCTGGTTTTGCCGCAGCGCCGGTGGGTTACCCAGCACCACCAGTAAATGCCAGCGCAGTTTTTGCCGCCCGGCAAGTAACGCACTTAGCAGGTTATCCACGATTTCGACCGGCGCGGTTTCATTACCGTGGATCCCCGTCGATAGCACCAGCGCCTGCGCACAAGGCTGATGCGGCGTGAGCTGTAAAATCCCCACCTCGCGCCATTGCCAATGAAAATGCTCGGTGTCACCTTCCGCCTGTGGCGGCAGCCTGCCCGCCAGCGTCAACGCCAGAAACTGTTTCATGCCGACTCCTTAACGCTGGAAAGGATACACAGAGCCAAGCTGCAAAATTTGAGTTAATCGGTCCAGTGCTTCACGCCCCTCCCGCAACAACTGCGGATCGGCCAGGTCGGCCTGGGTAAGCCTGTCGCGGTAGTAGCAATCCACCCAATTATTGAGCGTGGCAAACAACGCATCGTTCATCATCACCGCAGGGTTTACCGCTTTGCGCTCCGCCTCATTCAGCACCACCCGCAGGCGCAAACAGGCAGGGCCACCGCCGTTAGCCATACTTTCGCGCAGGTCAAACACCCGCAGCGTATCAATCGGGTTATCCTGTACCAGTAGCGCGTTGAGATACCGCCAAACGCGCGGATTTTCTTCAACCTCACCAGGCAGTACCAGCATCATGCTGCCATCGGCTTTGCTCAGTAGCTGGCTGTTAAACAGATACGTTGACACCGCCTCTGCCACCGTCACTTCCGCGCTGGG
>JBOFJM010000055.1:0-6802 GCA_051656825.1 Kluyvera sp. | reverse complement strand
CCAGACGGCTACAGGCCTTTGTTACGCTGGCTGAACAGGGGAGTTATCGTCGAGCTGCCGATGTGCTGTGCATGACGCAACCGGCGTTGACCAAGCAAATACAGGCGCTGGAGCAAACGTTCGGCTTCAGTTTGTTTCTTCGCGGGCGTCATGGGGCGGTGCTCACCGTGCAAGGCGAGTCGCTGTATGTGAAAGCGTGTGAGCTACTGAAAAGCTACGATGATTTTTTGCATTATGCGCACGAGATACGGCACGGAGGTGCAGATGAACTCGCGTTTGGGTTTGGCTTATCCACTTTTCACCTTGTACCACGCTGGATTAAAGCATTTTGCGAACATTACCCGCGCACATCGTTTTCATTGCATGATCTTCCCTCAAACGTTCAATGCAAAATGTTGCTTGAGGCAACGCTGCACATTGGTTTTCTGCGTCTCCCCGTAAAGCCACCGCTCTCTTATCAGTTGATTAAACAAGAACGTATCGTCTTAGTGGCTCCCGCCGGTGAACCAATGGATGCCCGCGATGCACTCCATCGATATCCGTTTTTACAGCTCGACCCACAGCGTTCTCCCTGTCTTGCTGAGCAAACTCGTGCGTTTCTGGATGGGCAGCAAATTCAGACTGCGCCAGTGACGGTTTCTGAGGACATTCATGCTTTATTGGCGTTGATTGCCGGAGGCAACGGCGTCTCTTTGTTACCCGAAAGCGTCAATAATTTCCTGCCCGCTGGGGTACAACTTATTGAACTGCATGGTTTCTCGGCGAGTTGGCAGATAGGCATGGTGTGGAACCCGATGGTGCCACATGCGCGGCGGGATGCTTTTTTGCAGCGGGTGATGAGTGGGGAAGGGATGTTTTCACGCTAGCAGGAAATAAAAAAGCCAGCACACAATGGCTGGCTTTTAACGGAAGACGAGAGATTATTTCTCGGTGCTTTCGTGGGCATTTTCATCTTCACGGCAATCGCCTTCTGCGCAGTGACCGTAAAGATAAAGACTGTGGTTGGTTAAGCGAATGCCGTGCTTCGCCGAGATTTCACGCTGGCGAGCTTCGATGGAATCATCGCTGAACTCGATAACTTTGCCGCAGTCGAGGCAGATCAGGTGATCATGGTGGTGCTGTTGAGTCAGTTCGAAAACAGATTTGCCACCTTCGAAATTGTGGCGCGTTACGATACCGGCGTCATCAAACTGGTTAAGAACACGGTAAACCGTGGCTAAACCAATCTCTTCACCCATGTCGATCAGGCGTTTGTATAAGTCTTCCGCGCTGACATGGTGATTATCCGGTTCCTGAAGGACTTCCAGAATTTTCAACCGTGGAAGTGTGACTTTCAGGCCAGCCTTCTTTAGTGCGGTGTTATTGTCAGTCATGCGGAATCTGTCCTGTTGCTAAACGATTAACTTCCATCAGCGAAAGTATCACAGAGAATGCACCCGGTTTAATGCGTCTCATTATAGAATGACCCTATCAAAATGAAAACAGCAAGATTCGGGTAAACGAAGCTTTCAAAAACGAGGCTTCACCGACAAATTAAGCGATGAACCTGCGCGCAGAACCTATATCGGATAAGTTCTAAACCAGAGGACATTGTACAGGTAAGTGTTAAAAAGTTAAAAAATTGTATCTATTATTTTGATTGCTTTTACCTATTAATGAGGTGTGATTTAATAATCACACCTCATTATCATCAGGCGTTTTTGATTTCGTCGAGGTGCAGCTCTTCTGCAACCTGCTTAACCCATTTTTCAACGCGCTCAGCGGTCAGTTCTGGCTGACGGTCTTCATCAATCGCCAGACCGACGAAGTGGTCGTCATCGGCCAGGCCTTTAGACGCTTCGAAGTGGTAGCCCGCCGTTGGCCAGTGACCAACGATAGCCGCGCCGCGTGGTTCGATAATATCGCGAATAGTCCCCAGCGCGTCGCAGAAGTATTCTGCGTAATCTTCCTGGTCGCCACAGCCGAACAGCGCAACCAGTTTGCCATTGAAATCAATCTCTTCCAGCGTTGGGAAGAAATCATCCCAGTCACACTGTGCTTCGCCGTAGTACCAGGTCGGGATGCCCAGCAGCAGGATATCGTATGCAGCCAGGTCTTCTTTGCTGCTCTTGGCAATGTCGTGGACGTCAGCGACATCTTTACCAAGCTGTTTTTGAATCATTTTTGCGATATTTTCGGTATTACCGGTGTCGCTACCAAAGAAGATGCCAACGATTGCCATGAGTAAAATAACCTCTTGAAACTTAATGATATGGTGGTGGCTTATTGCCCACAGATAAGGGCAATAATAGCAGAACAGAGAAGCGTGCGGAAACAGCTATTGTGCCGTACTGCACACTCTGCAACATGAAAGTGTGTTTTGGGGGATTTTTTAGACTTTCCCCTGTCCGTGCAGCAGGGCCAGTTGGCTCATCAGAATTTCTTCGATAAGTTCACTACGGCTCATGTCACGGGCAGTCGCCAGCTCGTTGAGCGCATCAACGGCATCGTTGTTCAGCTTCAGCTCTACGCGTTTCAGGCCGCGCACTTTGTCGCGTTTCAACTGATTGCGCTTATTAATGCGAAGCTGTTCATCGCGCGAAAGCGGATTGGTTTTGGGTCTTCCCGGCCGACGCTCATTTGCGAACAAATCTAATGTCGTACGGTCCGTTTGTTCTTTTGCCATGGTTCTGAGTGACTTCGGGGAAACAAGCTACCGGGCAATGCCCAGCGCAGACAGCGCGCAATCATACATCAGTGGAACCCGCGCGCCAACGACCACGGTCATTCTGGTGCGCGGTCGATGCATTTTTAATCACTCTGCGAGGTGGCGACGGATAGCGCGCAGCACCGCATCCGGTTTTTCGGCGTGGACCCAGTGGCCCGCACCGGCAATCACGTGCGCTTTCGCCTGCGGGAATTGCGCCAGCAGGTCAGCACGATAGGCTTCAGTGACATATGGCGAATTACCGCCGGGAATAAACAGCGCTGGGTGATCCCTGGCTGGGATAGTCTGCCAGCCGACGATATGCGGGTATTGCTCCCACAGCACCGGCACATTGAAACGCCAGGTTCCGTCAACAAACGACTTCAGCAGAAATTGAATTACCCCTTCTTCGGCCAGATGCTCGCGCATCACGGCGGCGGCCTGATGGCGGGTCACCACCTCGGCCTGGGTAACCGCATTTATCGCGGCGAAAATCTCATCGTGGCGGCGAACGTGATAATCCACCGGGGCGATATCAATTGCCACCAGGTGGTCGATACGTTCTGGCGCTAGCGCCGTCAGCGCCATGACCGCTTTGCCCCCCATCGAGTGACCAATGACCGTGGCTTTCTCAATATGATGGGCGTCGAGAGTGTCGAGAAGATCCTGTGCCATCGCGGGGTAGTTCATTTCATTGGAACGTGGCGACAGCCCGTGGTTGCGCATATCAACCTGAAGGATATCGTGGTCGGCAACCAGGTCTCGCGCCAGGATCCCGAGGTTGTCCAGACTGCCGAACAGACCGTGGACAAGAAGGATGGGGGAATTATTGTGCAGGTTTTGTGCAGATTGCGCTCGGACATTCAATTTCATAGCAAAGTTCTTTTTTTCGCGTTGTCGGGTTAGGGTATCATGTTGGACATTCTAACGCTCAGGGGCAAGAGAGGAACTCATCCGAATTTTGCTGTCTTCCTGGTTTGGCGCTACCCGCTGTTGGGTTTTGACTTTATAATCCCAGCAAATTGTATTCAGAAAAAATTATCGCACCGGATTAAGATGAAAACGATCGAAGTTGATGACGAGCTCTATCGCTATATTGCGGCCCACACTCTGCACATCGGTGAGCGCGCGTCCGACATTTTACGGCGTATGCTGAAATTCTCCGCCACCGCACAGCCGGCAGTGGCTGCTGCGCCGGTCGTCAAAGCAGAACCCGCTCCCGCGCCGGCTGCTACCCCCGTTGCTGAGGTTAAATCGGTAAAAACCACGAAAGATAAAGTCCGTGCCATGCGCGAACTGCTGCTCTCCGATGAATACGCAGAGCAAAAAAGAGCGGTGAACCGTTTTATGCTGGTGTTGACCACGCTGTACTCTCTGGATAACAACGCATTCGCAGAAGCTACCGAATCCCTCCATGGGCGTACCCGTGTCTATTTTGCCGCTGATGAGCAGACGCTGCTGAAAAACGGTAACCAGACAAAACCAAAACAGGTACCGGATACGCCATACTGGGTTATTACGAACACCAATACGGGTCGTAAATGCAGCATGGTTGAACACATCATGCAGTCAATGCAATTCCCGGCGGAATTGATTGAAAAGGTTTGCGGCACCATCTAACCCTTGCATAAAAGGACAAGGCAATGGCAATCCATACCCGTGCGGGGCAACCCGCACAGCAGAGTGATTTGATAAACGTCGCTCAACTGACCTCGCAGTATTATGTGCTGCAACCGGAAGTAGGCAACGCGGAACATGCGGTGAAGTTCGGGACATCCGGTCACCGTGGCAGCGCTGGTCGTCATAGCTTTAACGAACAGCACATTTTAGCGATTGCTCAGGCGATTGCTGAAGAGCGCGCGAAAAATGGCATTACTGGCCCATGTTACGTCGGGAAAGATACCCATGCGCTCTCTGAACCCGCGTTTATCTCCGTTCTTGAAGTATTAGCCGCAAACGGTGTGGATGTCATTGTGCAGGAAAACAATGGCTTCACGCCGACGCCTGCGATTTCCAACGCTATCCTGGTGCACAACAAAAAAGGCGGCGCGCTGGCTGATGGGATTGTGATTACCCCATCCCATAACCCGCCGGAAGATGGCGGTATCAAATACAACCCGCCAAACGGTGGCCCGGCAGATACCAACGTCACCAAAGTGGTAGAAGACCGCGCAAACGCGCTGCTGGCGGCGGGTCTGCAAGGCGTTAAACGCCTTTCCCTGGCTGAAGCACTGGCTTCCGGTCATGTGAAAGAACACGATTTAGTCCAGCCGTTTATCGAAGGGCTGGCGGATATCGTCGATATGGCGGCTATCCAGAAAGCAGGGCTGACGCTGGGCGTTGATCCGCTGGGCGGTTCCGGTATCGAATACTGGAAACGCATCGCAACGCATTACAACCTGAACCTGACCATCGTTAACGATCACGTTGACCAGACTTTCCGCTTTATGCACCTTGATAAAGATGGCGCAATCCGTATGGACTGCTCCTCTGAGTGCGCGATGGCGGGTCTGCTGGCGCTGCGTGATAAGTTTGACCTGGCCTTTGCGAACGACCCGGATTACGACCGTCACGGTATCGTCACACCGGCAGGGCTGATGAACCCGAACCACTATCTGGCGGTGGCTATCAACTACCTGTTCCAGCATCGTCCGCAGTGGGGCAAAGAGGTTGCCGTGGGTAAAACGCTGGTCTCTTCAGCAATGATTGACCGCGTGGTTAACGATCTGGGCCGCAAGCTGGTAGAAGTGCCGGTGGGCTTTAAATGGTTCGTTGACGGTCTGTTTGACGGCAGCTTCGGTTTCGGCGGCGAAGAGAGCGCGGGGGCATCGTTCCTGCGTTTCGACGGCACGCCGTGGTCAACGGATAAAGACGGTATCATCATGTGCCTGTTGGCGGCAGAAATTACGGCCGTGACCGGTAAGAACCCGCAAGAGCACTACAACGAACTGGCTGCGCGCTTTGGTGCGCCAAGCTACAACCGTTTGCAGGCTAGCGCCACTTCCGCACAGAAAGCGGCATTGTCGAAGCTGTCTCCTGAAATGGTCAGTGCTAGCACGCTGGCAGGTGACCCGATCACCGCACGTCTGACGGCGGCTCCGGGTAACGGCGCATCGATTGGCGGCCTGAAAGTGATGACCGACAACGGCTGGTTTGCAGCGCGTCCGTCCGGCACGGAAGATGCCTACAAAATCTACTGTGAAAGCTTCCTCGGTGCTGAACATCGTCAGCAGATTGAGAAAGAAGCCGTAGAGATTGTCAGCGAAGTGCTGAAAAATGCCTGAGTTGATACGGTAAGCCTGATAAGCAAAGCGCCATCAGGCAATACCAACCCATAAAAAAGGAGCCTTTCGGCTCCTTTTTTTACATCGCCCGATTTTGACGGCAGGTTAGCGTTTTACAGTCGATACGCACGACGCAAACCGCCTTCATCATCTCTTCGCTATAGCTAAATATTTTTCCTGGTACAGCCTGGCGCATAATCACGTCCAGCCCGTGCTGCATGGCTTCACGTTCCTGCAAAATAGAGGCTTGCCCACTGGCGATAATACTGCTGTAAGCGTAGCTATAGTCGCAGGCATCGTCTGCTGGAAGCAGGCGATGGTCGCCGTCTATCTCAACGCTAATCGCTGGATTCTTTCGCAGCAAGCGCATCTTTTTGCCGGTGCGCGCGCCGTGGAAATAGAGCGTCCAATGCCCATCCTGATACTCATAGCCAAAATTCACCGGCACGATGTACGGGCTAACCTCGTCATTAAGTGCAATGCGGCAAACCTGGTGGGTATTCATAATCGCGAGGATCGCGTCTGGGTCCGTCACGACCCGCTCTGGATTGCTCATGATGGTTATCTTAAGAAGGGGAGAATAAAAATCGGGTTGCCGTTGCCAGCAACCCGCAAAGGTAGGTATTAACTGTGTTTATTTTTCAGTTCGAAGCGTGGAGATACCAGGCCATACAGTGTCCAACCGAGGAAGGTCACGATGGAACCGTACAACATCGCTTCTTCACCGGAGGAGTACAGTGCATAGAAGCTGTACATCGCACCAATAAAGGCCACCACATTGGTCGGTGTCGCTTTATTCCCTGGTACATTCGCCATTTTCTGAATAATAACC
>JBOFJM010000054.1:0-6803 GCA_051656825.1 Kluyvera sp. | reverse complement strand
ACGGTTCACGCACATCATTGCTTTTCACCACGCGCGGCATCACCAGTTCCGCCACTTCAAAGGTGGTGAAACGCTCGTTGCATACCAGGCATTGCCGACGGCGGCGAACGGAGGAACCTTCTCCCACAAGACGGGAGTCAATCACTTTAGTGTCTACGGCGAAACAGAATGGGCAGTGCATACGACGTCCTGACGATGAGGGTTAATGAAATCTATTTTACCCTGAACTGCCGAGACAACAAAGGAACAGCGCTTTTGAGACAATGGATCGATGCCAGATGCCGCATTGAGCGCTACCATTGCGTTATCCCGAAAAGAAGGAAACAGACAGAATGACAAGACGTTACCTAAGAATTGCCCTGCTGGGAAGCCTCGTCAGCCTGACCGCCTGCGCCCCGCAGTCTGAAGTGAAGCAGATGCATCAGAATATCCGTACGCTAAGCAAAGAGATGACGCAGCTAAACAAAGAAACGGTGAAGATCACTCAGCAAAATGCACTGAATGTGAAATCGACCAACGGCGTTTATCTTCTGCCGGGGGCCAATACGCCCGCACAGTTAGACAGCCAGGTCGGTACGCTGCGCATGTCTTTGCGCAATATTGCCGCCAACGCGCAGGGCACGGCGCTGACGCTACGAATTCAGAGTGAATCTACCAATCCGCTTCCCGCCTTTACCGGGACGATTGAATGGGGGCAGATTGAGGGCACGACCGAACAATATCAGGAGGTCAACGTGCAAAATCAGTTGTTCTCCGCCCCCGCGAGCCTGCTGGCTCCCAGCGATGTGGATATTCCGCTACAGCTAAACGGCGTAACGCCAGAGCAGTTGGGCTTTGTGCGCATTCATGATGTCCAGCCTACAGATGTAAACTAGTCTTTTTTTTGCGCCGCAGAACCGCACCTGGCGGCGCATATCTCTTCCTTAATCCTCTCGTTTTCCGTATGTAAAAATTTGCAATAATTCACTCCATGAGTACAATCGCCGCGTCTAAACTGCGCAAACGTGAACGCAATCGATTACGCACTTGAAAAATGTGTGAAGTGTGACTGATTTTCGTGAGCAATGATTCATATAATAGGCGCGCAGAAACACGAAACATTTAGAAAAACTTCGGTGATAAATATCACTCTCTTTCGAATTTCTTTATTAGTGGCATAAATATGAAAAAAACATTACTTGCAGCCGGTGCCGCGCTGGCGCTTTCCGCATCTTTCACCGCGAATGCCGCAGACGATTCGCAACCGCAATACGTTTCCGACTGGTGGCATCAGAGCGTTAACGTGGTAGGCAGCTACCACACGCGCTTCGGGCCACAGATTCGTAACGATACCTATCTGGAGTACGAAGCGTTCGCCAAAAAAGATTGGTTCGATTTCTACGGCTACATGGATGCGCCAGTATTCTTCGGTGGTAACACCGATGCCAAAGGTATCTGGAACCACGGTTCTCCACTGTTTATGGAAATTGAACCGCGTTTCTCTATCGATAAGCTGACCGGTACTGACCTGAGCTTCGGCCCGTTCAAAGAGTGGTATTTCGCGAATAACTATATCTACGATATGGGTCGCAACGCCGATGGTCGCCAGAGCACCTGGTACATGGGTCTGGGCACGGACATCGATACTGGCCTGCCGATGAGCCTGTCTATGAACGTGTATGCGAAATACCAGTGGCAGAACTATGGCGCAGAAAACGCCAACGAATGGGACGGCTACCGTTTCAAAGTGAAATACTTCGTGCCAATCACCCAACTGTGGGGCGGTAACCTGAGCTATATCGGTTTCACCAACTTTGACTGGGGTTCTGATCTGGGCGATAAAGGCTTCCTCGACCAGAATGGCCGTAAATCGCGTACCAATAACTCTATCGCGTCCAGCCACATCCTGGCGTTGAACTACGATCACTGGCACTACTCTATTGTTGCCCGTTACTGGCATAACGGTGGTCAGTGGAATGATAACGCTGAGCTGAACTTCGGTAACGGTAACTTCAACGTCCGTTCTACCGGTTGGGGTGGTTACCTGGTCGCAGGTTACAACTTCTAAGCCTTCTCTTTGCCGCACGGTGCAACCGTGCGGCAAATATCGATAGTCATTGCGCGTTAACCTCCCCTCTCTCCTGAAAATATCGTCAGATATATACGTCCCTTATATATTCCACCTAATCATATAAATAAAACAAACATAAGATCACCTCATATCTATATTTTAAAGCCATTAAATTCACCCCTTAAATATAATAAAAACGCTCAAATACCTGTCGGATCACGCTTTTATTTAAATCATATTAAAAGCCTGTGATCTATTTATCATTGCAGATTAATACAAATAGGAAAACGTTTTCCTTCTCCATATACTAAATCCCGTTCAAGCTTGCAGATAGAAAAATGCCTAAACAAAAAAATAATAGTAAGAGATTAACGATTAAGGACATTGCTAAAGCTGCTGGGGTTAGCATAAGTACCGTGTCAAAAGTAATGAATAGCACCGGTTCAATAAGCCAGAGAACAAGAGACAGAATTTCTGCCGTTATTAGTGAATTAGATTACAGGCCCAGCGAAATAGCACGTTCGTTACAACAGAAAAAAACGTACACCATCGGTCTGGTATCCACCGACGATTACGGTCGCTTTAGCCTGCCGATTCTGAAAGGCATAGAAAATGCCCTGCTTGAAGCGCAAATTTCAGTATTTCTTTGTAACGCGAGCGGTTCATCGCAGGAATTGGAAAGGCACGTTAATTCACTACTGGCAAAACGCGTTGACGGCATTATCGTCACAGCAGATAAAACGAATACCCGCACACCGCTTGAACTGCACGGAACGCCCGTGGTGTATGCCTATACCAACGTGGCTGACGAAAATGAGCTGTGCGTACTGCCAGATGATTACAGCGCCGGAGTCCTGGCCTGTCGCCATCTGCTTGAACAAGGGTGCAGAAATATCGTGCATATTAGTGGCCCAGCCCATTATCTGGCGGTACAGCAGCGCGATGAAGGCTACCGGCAGACATTCGGCAAAGAGAGGTTGCCTGCGGGGTTAACCCGATGTGGCCCCTGGACATCAATCCACGGCTACACCGCAATGCAGGCCATGCTGAAACAGTTTCCTGGCCTTGACGGCGTCATAACTGGCAATGATTTGATTGGTCATGGCGCGTTGCAGGCGCTTTATGAGGGCGGTAAATCCGTTCCCGGCGATGTCGCCGTGGTGAGCTTCGATAACTGGCAGATTATTACCGAGTTATGCCGCCCAACACTGAGTAGTATAGATTTTTGTTTAACTGAATTAGGCCAGATAGCAGGAAAATGCTTAATAAAGAAAATAGATGGAGAGAACCTCAAGGGAAAAATAATAGTCCCTTGTTACTTACAAATCGGAGAGTCAAGTTGTCGCCGTTCTCAAAATTAATGAAACAGAGGTGTTTATGTTTTCCAAATTTATACATACCACCGTGGCTGCTTGTATTATATCCACATTGCTAAGTCAGTTTGCCATAGCTAAAGAAAAAATCACTTTCTGGGGCCGCTCTAATCAAACCTCACTGGAACTATTAGTCGATGCCTACAATAAATCCCAGGATAAGGTTGATATAAAACTCAATATGATCCCCGGTGAGTCGATGATGACCAAACTCAGCGCCTCCATTGCCGCAGACAGCTCCCCAGATCTCGTTTCGCTTGATGTATCTTTTCTCCCTCAGCTTAATGGCGCAGCGCAACTGACCGATCTCACCGATATTCTCGGCGACCGGGACTACGTTAAGCAGCTCAGCGGCTCGCTGAAAACTATCGGCGTCTATAAAGAGCGCCTGTACGGTATTCCTTTCTCCGCTGAATCATCGCTCCTTTTTTATAATAAAAAGGTTTTCCGCCTTGCTGGACTGGACCCAGAAAGACCGCCAGAAACGCTACAGGAACTGCGCGAATACGCGGAGAAAATTACCAAGCTGGGTGACGGATACTACGGCTACGCAATTCCAGGCACCTGCTCTGGATGCCTGGCATTCACCTTCCTGCCTTATATGTGGGCCAACGGTGGCGATCTGTTTGCGCAAGAAGGCGCGGAATCCATCGTCGTTTCAGAGAGCAACAAAAGAACGCTGGAATTCTTCAATAAGATGTACAAAGACGGGTTGATGTCACCGCTCTCCAAAGCCGACAGTTCGCTTAACGATAGCTTTGCTTCAGGCAAAATCGGCATGATAGGGACTGGCGCATTTACATTTAAAGTGTTTAAAGACAACTACCCGAACCTTGAATATGGCGTCGGCTATTATCCCGGCGAGAAAAAAGGCCAATGGGCCTCGTTTGCTGGCGGTGATGCGCTGGCTATCCCGCTAGGCAGCAAGCACTCGAAAGAAGCCATTGCCTTTATCGACTGGGCGATGTCGAAAGAAACCCAGATTGAGCTAATGGCGAAAAATGGCTACGTGCCAACACGCATGGATGCCAGCGATAATCCTTATAGCCAGAAGGATCCTAAATATTTTCTGGCCAACAAAGCGCTGGCAAAAGGACATACGCCCTATCTGGTTCCTTATAACGAAACCTTTAATGCGATCAACAGCCCATATTTGACCATGATTCAAAAAGCTATTTTCGAAGGTGATATTGATGGCGCACTAAAAACCGCCGATCAAAAAATAAACCAGATTATAAAAATGTCAGAAGAGTAAACACCTCTTATTTTTGGATTAACACAGCGATGAAACCGTCTCCTTTCTAACGCTGGAGACGGTTTATAGAGGTACACGGAATGTTTGTCAAAACGCACCACCCGCAAGCACAATGCTTTCAGAATAAGGCGTTACCTGTATTCAGAAAAAATAACCGTAAAGGATATTTAGGATTTCTGTTTATCCTACCGGTATTGGCTATCGTCCTCTTCTTTTTTATCACACCGCTACTCATGACGGTCTGGATGTCATTTTTTAAATGGCCAATGTTTGGCAAGGCCAAATTCATCGGCTGGTTAAATTACACCAATATTTTCCAGGATGATGTTTTCTGGCATGCGCTAAAATTTACCTTTATATATGCGATTATTATTACCCCGCTGATTTTTATCTTTTCTATGATCCTGGCCTCGCTGGTCAAAGACAGTCAAAGGCCTGGCGTAGCCATTTTTCGCAGCATCTATTTCCTGCCCACGGTAATTGGCTTCGGTACAGCCAGCATTTTGTGGAAGTGGCTGCTGGATATTCGTTTTGGCCTGCTAAATCATCTTGCCGTCTCACTGAATCTGGTTGACTCCCCCATGATGTATCAGGACTCTCTCAGTCAGGGTTTTATGGTGGTACTCAGCATGGTGCTATGGAAAACGCTGGGGTTTAATATGATTCTGCTGCTAGTCGGGCTACAGGGAATTAGCAAAGATATTTATCAGGCAGCCCAGGTGGACGGCGCAGTCGGCTGGCGACGTTTACGCTATATCACCCTTCCGCTGATGCGGCGCACCTTCATGCTGACACTGATTCTCTCCGTCTCCGGCTCTCTGCTGGCTTTTGACCAGTTCTATATCATCACCAACGGTGGGCCAATGGATCAAACGATTACCAGCGTATTCTATATCTACAACAACTCATTTATTAATGGCCGCCTCGGCTACGGTGCTGCGCTGTCTATTATTCTGCTACTCATTTTAATGGTGATTAGCATTCTGCAAATCTGGTTATTACGTGATAAAGAAGGGCAGGCATAGAATGAGCATAGATGTCGTCTTACAAATAAAGCGAAAAGAAAATAAGCTAATCACATTTCTCTTTTACGCAATTCATAGCTGCATAATCATCGTATTTCTCTATCCTCTGATTTGTGTAGCGCTAGCATCTTTAAAACCGGCAGCAGAACTAGTATTAATGCCACCAAAATGGTGGCCATCAATATTTACCATAGAAAATTTCAATAAGATGCTATTCTCCAACAGCAATATGTCCCGTGCGATTATGCTATCGGGTATAGTATCTTTCCTAACGGTTATCGGAACAGTCATTCTCTCCACTCTCGCCGGGTATGGTTTCTCCCGTTTTACTTTCCGTGGCAAGCACTTTTTCTTTATTCTTATCTTGCTAACAATGATGATTCCATCACAACCGATACTCACACCGCTCTTTATCATTATTACAAAAATAGGTTTGCAAAATAACATCCTCGGCCTGGTGCTTGTCTATATCACCTTCCAGCTACCGTTCAGCATATTTATGATGCGTAATACGTTTGACAGTATCCCTAAAGAGATCGATGAAGCCGCGCAGCTCGACGGCTGTTCACCGCTAAAAATTCTTTTCCGGGTTATGCCGAGGATGGTTTCACCAGGTATTGTTACCGTTATTGTTACTACATTTATTGCCGCATGGAATGAATTTCTGGTCGCTCTGATATTTATGACCGATTCGGATAACTACACCATGCCAATATTACTACTGATGACCAGCGCCGGTAAATATGGCACCGTCGACTGGGGGCTACTCCAGGCCTGCACCGTATTTGCGATGCTGCCATGCATTATTATTTTCCTGTTTCTACAAAAACATTATGTCAGCGGTTTAACCAGCGGTGCGACGAAAGGTTAATGACTCATGCTTCATATATTAGAAGGAAATACCGCATGAAGTTAAGTACTGTCTCTGCTATTCCGGGCGCGTTATCATTTATCGCCCCAGGGAAAATTACCCCGCAAGGATGGCTAAAACGCCAGCTCACGCTTCAGGCTCAAGGCCTGTCCGGGCAGCTTGAAACAATCTGGCCCGACGTGGGCAGCAACAGCGGCTGGCTTGGCGGTAGCGGCGAAAGCTGGGGGCG
>JBOFJM010000053.1:0-1921 GCA_051656825.1 Kluyvera sp. | reverse complement strand
ATATGAGTGATGATTTAATATTTAAATTTAACGTGAATAGATTTTGGAAGAAAGGGGCTATTAGTAAAGAATATCCTGTTTTTTCAACCATTGGATTAGATTCAACATTTCTTGAAGCAAAATTGAATTTTGGGCGTGAATTTAAGAAGTTTGCTGTTGAACAAAAACAAGGTGGCACTAGGACTCGACTTTATTTCAAAAACCTTTGTGAGTTCAGCTTCTCTATGCCCTGTTTTGAAGAGCAACAAAAAATTGCTGCCGTCCTCTCCACTGCCGATCAAGAAATCAGCGCCCTGCAACAAAAGCTTGCTGCCCTAAAGCAGGAGAAAAAAGCCCTGATGCAGCAACTTCTGACAGGTAAGCGCCGAGTTACGGTCAACTGAGCCGGATAAAAAAGGAGGTTTGCATGAGCAAACTGGAAAACAAAATTGAAGCCCGCCACCGCAATTTGTTTGATGTACTGAATCAGCAGAAATACACGGTCGACTACTTCCAGCGCGAGTACAGCTGGGGCGAAAAGCACATTGAAGAGCTGGTAACGGATTTAACCTCGGCTTTTCTGGCTGAGTACACGCCCGGCGATAAGCGTGAACAGGGTGAGCAGTACAACAACTATTACCTTGGCCCATTTGTGGTCAGCAGTAAGGATGGCAAGCGCAGCATTATCGACGGTCAGCAACGCTTAACCTCGCTGACGCTATTCCTGATTTACCTGCATAATTTGCAGAAAGAGCTGGGCTACAGCGAAAAAATCGAACCGATGATTTTTTCCGAATTGCGCGGCAGCAAGTCGTTCAACATCACTGTAGAAGAGCGCATTCCTTGTCTGGAGAGTCTGTTCAATCAGGGCGACTACCAACCAGATGACACTGCTACTGAATCCACCCGTAATATGGCCGAACGGTATCAGGACATTGTGCGGGCTTTTCCGGAAGACCTCAAAGACGATGCCTTTCCGTTTTTTATCGACTGGCTGAAGTATAACGTGATCATGGTGGAGATCATCGCTTACTCGGATGAGAACGCGTACACCATTTTTGAAACCATGAACGACCGGGGCCTGAACCTGACCCCCTCGGAAATGCTGAAGGGCTATGTGTTGTCACGATTTGACCACCCTGCCAAGCGGCACAGCGCTAACGAGCTCTGGAAGCAGAGCATGTTGCGGCTGAAAGCCTACGAGAAAGACGAAGACCAGCGTTTTTTCCAGTCGTGGCTGCGCGCCCGTTATGCCGACAGTATCCGCCCCGGTAAGGCCGGTTCCAAAAACGAAGATTTTGAGAAAATCGGCACCCGCTTTCACAGCTGGGTACGCGACAATTTGGATAAGGTCGGGCTGGATGCCAATGATGGCAACAGCTTCGAACGCTTTGTGCAGCAAGATTTACGCTTTTACCTGAAAGCCTACCTGCGCATTCTCGATGCCGAGCGCACCTTAACTGATAGCCTTGAACCTGTATATTACATTAATCACTGGGGCATAGCTCCGACGCTCAGTTACCCCTTAATGCTGGCCGCCCTGAATACCGATGATGACGACAGCACGGTGGCGGCAAAGATCAGTACCGTGGCGGCTTATATAGAAACCTTTGTGGTGCGTCGTTCTATCAATTTCCGCAACTTTTCTGCCAGCTCTATCCGCTACACCATGTACAGCCTGGTCAAAGAGCTACGCGGACTGGATTTACCGGCATTGCAGGCCTTGCTGACGCAAAAACTGGCGGACATGAAAGAGTCGATTGAGGGCATGGACAAGTTCCGCATGCATGGCCAGAACAAGCGTTTTGTGAAGTTTTTATTAGCCCGTATGACGGCCTGGTGTGAGCAGCAGGCCGGTATGAGCACCAATTTTGTTACCTACTACCAGCCCGGCAGTGGTAAACCCTTCGAGGTAGAACACATCTGGGCTGACAAGTTTTCC
>JBOFJM010000052.1:0-1757 GCA_051656825.1 Kluyvera sp. | reverse complement strand
CACCACGCCACGCAAAAATGCCACCTGGCAAGCGATACACATTTTCGTAGCCTTGGTTTACTGCCCAAATAGCAGCATTATGACTACGACCACAGGCGACAAAGCCACAGTACATAACAATAGTGCGGCTCTTATCTGGACCCAGTAGCTCCAAGAAGGCTTGTTCGGATTGATTATCTTCGGTCAACGCCGCCCAGCTTTTGCCATCGGTAGCTTGTTTAGCGAACACAAAGTTTTTAGCGCCTGGAATGTGACCTTTTTTGAAGCTGCTGTCGTACGGCATGGTATCGATAATGAGCATCTCTTGTTGACTATCCAGACGATTCCACCGTAATCAACTGGTAGCCGCCCTGCTGCGCTTCACGGGCAAGCGTAACAGCCTGCTTCTCTGCCGCCGTTTCCTGCTCAAATTTATTATCAGAGCAACCGGCAGTGAATACCGAAACGGTCAGCAATGCCAATGCTGTCAGTGAACGCTTTTTCATCTTTATCTCCATGTTATTTTACTGATTCTCTTACTGTGTTTTGGCGTATCTGGGCGAGAGGCTCGTTTGAACCACAGCAACAAGCACATACCGAATAAAACGGCATCGCGACCTAGCGCCTGGGGCAAACCACTTAAATCAGCGTGCCCCAAACAGCCACAATTAATGTCTAAGCCAATAGCCATGCCATAGCTCAGCACGGCCATAAAAACCACCAGCAGCGCCATCATCCCAACTAATGCAATTTGCCGGCGACACAACACGCCAAGGCCAACGACCAATTCGGTTAGGATCAACAACCATGCAATAGGGGTAATTAGCGCAGGCAACACTAAACCAAAAGCAGCAATCGTGAGTGCGAAGTCACTCGGATGCGATAGTTTTGTCAGCGCACTGACAACAAAAAAACCACCGCACAGGATGCGGCAAAATAGGATAAGTAGTCTCATTTATATGATTATACTGGAGAGTGATTATCACATAACAGATGAAACTCGACATTCTGACAGAAAATTGTGGGGCTGCCGTTATATCAAAATCCCGCGAACACCAAAGGCCACACTAAACCGCGTCTTGCAAACGCTCTGGATGGGTCAGCACCACCGCGCGTCCGGGGCGCGTAAAGCAAACCAGCGTCAACCCGCATTGCAGCGCCGTTTCCCGAGCGAGCGTGGTCGCCGCCGAAACCGCAAATAAAATCTCCACGCCACACGCCGCCGCTTTTTGCACCATTTCATAACTGGCCCGACTGGACACCAGCAACACACCCTGTTGCCACTGCTGACGCGCACGCAGCCCGAGCAATTTATCTAAGGCGACATGACGGCCAATATCTTCGCATCCACCGAGTAATTCGCCCTGCGAAGAGAGCCAGACGGCGGCGTGCGTGCAACCGGTTAGATTGCCAATTAGCTGTACTTCACGTAGGGCTGACAAGGCGCTATCCATCTGCGACAGAGAAAACCGCTGGGTCATCGGCAAACGCGGCAATTCGCGATGAATTTCCGCCAGCTGCTCAGTACCACAAATACCACAACCGGTGCGCCCAGCCAGCGAGCGACGACGCGCTTTTAGCGCCGCAAAACAGCGGCTCGACAGTTCAATGTGTACTGAAATTCCCTGACAGCTAGGCTCGATATCCATACCGTAAATATCGGCAGAAGAGCGAATAATGCCTTCCGATAAGGAAAATCCGAGCGCGAATAGCTCTAAATCGCACGGTGAAGCCATCATCACCACGTGGGAGATACCATTGTAGACAAGGGCGACCGG
>JBOFJM010000051.1:0-1621 GCA_051656825.1 Kluyvera sp. | reverse complement strand
CGCTTTTACCGTATTCAGCCGAACCCCCGGCAATGCCCCAACGCGCGGGCACGCTAACGCTGCTGCCTGTCGAGCTGTGTGCTGCTGTTACGCCGGGTGAACTGAACGTTGAAAATGGTCGCTATGTGGTCGAAACGCTCGCTCGCGCCTGCGATGGTTGCCTCAGCGGTGAATTTGCCGCACTCGTCACCGGGCCGGTGCACAAAGGCATCATCAACGATGCTGGCGTACCGTTTACCGGCCACACCGAGTTCTTTGAGGAACGTTCAGGCGCGCCTAAAGTGGTGATGATGCTGGCGACCGAAGAACTGCGCGTCGCACTGGCGACGACGCATCTGCCGCTCAAAGCGGTGAGTGATGCCATTACGCCTGACCTGCTGCGGGAAGTGATCACTATTCTGCATACCGATTTGCAGAACAAATTTGGCCTTGCTCATCCTCACGTACTGGTCTGCGGCCTGAACCCTCATGCGGGCGAAGGCGGGCACATGGGGACGGAAGAGATAGATACCATTATTCCGGTACTGGAAGAGATGCGGGCGAAAGGGATGAATCTGAGCGGGCCGCTGCCTGCCGATACCCTTTTTCAAGCGAAGTATCTTGACCATGCCGATGCCGTGCTGGCAATGTACCACGATCAGGGCCTACCCGTGCTAAAATACCAGGGCTTTGGCCGTGGCGTGAACATTACGCTCGGTTTACCTTTTATTCGCACTTCCGTTGACCACGGCACAGCCCTTGAACTGGCAGGCCAGGGGAAAGCGGATGTCGGCAGTTTTATTACGGCGCTTAATCTCGCCATCAAAATGATTGTTAACTCTAATGAATAATCGAGTCCATCAGGGCCACTTAGCCCGAAAACGCTTCGGGCAAAACTTTCTCAACGATCAATTCGTGATCGACAGTATTGTTTCGGCGATTAACCCGCAAAAAGGCCAGGCCATGGTTGAAATCGGCCCTGGTCTCGCCGCACTGACCGAACCGGTCGGCGAACGTCTTGACGAAATGACCGTTATCGAACTTGACCGCGATCTGGCGGCTCGTCTGAAAACCCACCCGTTCCTGGGGCCGAAGCTGACTATCTATCAGCAGGATGCCATGACCATGAACTTTGGCGAGCTGTCTCAGACACTCGGTCAGCCGCTGCGTGTGTTCGGCAACCTGCCGTACAACATCTCCACGCCGCTGATGTTCCATCTGTTTAGCTATACTAATGCCATTGCAGACATGCATTTCATGCTGCAAAAAGAGGTGGTTAACCGTCTGGTTGCCGGGCCAAACAGTAAAGCCTATGGTCGTCTGACCGTTATGGCGCAATACTATTGCAACGTGATTCCGGTTCTTGAAGTGCCGCCAAGCGCTTTCACACCACCACCAAAAGTAGATTCCGCCGTGGTACGTCTGGTTCCTCACACCACTAAGCCGTACCCGGTCAAAGATGTTCGCGTGTTGAGCCGTATTACGACCGAAGCGTTTAACCAACGTCGTAAGACCATTCGTAACAGCCTTGGCAATCTGTTCAGCGTTGAGGTGTTAACGGAGCTGGGTATTGACCCAACGATGCGAGCAGAAAATATCTCTGTTGCGCAATACTGCCAGATGGCTAACTATCTGTCAGAGA
>JBOFJM010000050.1:0-2079 GCA_051656825.1 Kluyvera sp. | reverse complement strand
GATGATTAAGTCGATGCTGTTATGGCCGGTGGTTACGGCAGTCAGCATATCGCCCAGCGAGCGATGCAACACTTCCTGCATCTGCGGCACTTTGTTATCCGGGATATTGAGCGCGAACTTCAAAATCGTGTCATCAAGTTGGTTGAAGTCATCCACCAACTGTAAGCGATGATAGTAGCGCACGGCGATATCGTGGAAGCTGGCATCGTAGCTATTCAGCGTGTAAGCGCTTTTCTTACCACAGACGATGATTTCAATTTCCGGGCGGGTATGCAGGAAATCTACAATCTTATGAAAATGGTCGCGTGGCATTGCGCAGTTGAACACATCTTCACCTGCGTCAATGACCCAGCCGCCGTTCTCGGCGACAAAAGCAATCTCATCAACAATATCCGGGAAGAACGACGCTAACTGATAATATTGGTTGCCGCTGGCAACCACGAAGCGGATCCCTTGCTCTTTCATCTGTTGATATTGCTGGTGAAAACGTTCGCGATTGTACGATTTTTTATCGTCCAGAAACGTGCCATCCATATCGACAGCGATCAGTTTAACGCTCATCAATGACTCTCCATTACAACGCGGGGCTCGGGTTTAGCCACCGCTTTCGCCACCAGAGCGGCAATCAGAACCAGCGACAACACTGCCAGCATTGCACTACGCAAGCCGTAGTGTTCGCCAAGGAAGCCGAGCAGCGGCGGCCCGACCAAAAATGCCAGATACCCGGTAGTGGCGACAACGCTCACGCGGGTAGGGGCGTCCGGGCCGGTATCGCTGGCGGCGGAAATCGTCAACGGGAAGCCCAGTGAAGCACCCAGCCCCCACAGAATAACCGACACGCCTGCAACCCAGGCGCTATCGACGAAAATAATAAATGCGATGCCCAATGCGCCCATCAGCGCGCTGGCGCGCACCACGGTAACGCGGCTGTAGCGGTCAATAAACCAACCACCGGTAAAGCGACCCATGGTCATGCCGAGGGTAAAACCGGCGTAAATTAGTGAGCCGGAGGTCGGGCTAAAACCGTGCCCATCGACCATCAACAGCGGCAGCCAGTCATTGGCAGAACCTTCGGCAAACGCCATTGCCAGCACCACCACGCCAATCAGCATCAACTGCATATCGCGCCAGAACGGTACACCTTTTTCCTGGTGCTGCGCGTCTTCGGCTGCGTTTTTCCCCGTGCCATCGGGGATAGCTTTAATGGCAATCATAATCGGGGCGATACCCACTAATGCCGCCAGCAGGATGTGCCACATGGCCGCTAAACCGAAGGCGGTGACCGCCATTCCGACACCCGCGCCAACCAGTGTGCCAAAGCTGTAAAAACCATGCATCATCGGCAGCACGGTTTTTTTCATTTCACGCTCGACGGCTGCGCCTTCAACGTTGATAGCCACTTCCGCTGAACCAAAGCTCGCGCCAAATATCGCCAGCCCAATCGCGAACACCCTGGCTGAGCTTAAATACAGTGCGAGGCTGAGAATCATCATGCCAAAGACCGCGCATGACATTGTGGTACGGATAACCGTGCGAGTTCCGAAGCGTTTAACCAGGTAGGCAGAACATAAAATACCGCTCATCGAGCCTATCGACAGACCAAACAGGACAATGCCCATTTCTGCCGTTGAGACAGATAAAATATCGCGGATCTCCGGTGTGCGCGTAGCCCAGGAAGCCATCAATAAACCGGGTAAGAAGAAGAACATAAAGAGTGCCCACATGCGTAGTCGCAGGGCTTTACGGGAGGTTAACGTTGTCATCCATTCGCGTCGGGTCTGAAAGTGTGCAGACAACACTATCAAGGTTGTGTACATTTGTACATAACCAGAGAGGGGAGATTAATGGCTCGTAGACCCAATGATCCACAGCGCCGGGAGCGTATTCTTGACGCCACGCTGGAAACCATTTCCACCCACGGGATTAATGCGGTAACACACCGTAAAATCGCCGATTGTGCCGATGTGCCGCTAGGTTCAATGACCTATTATTTTGACGGTATCGATGCGCTGCTGGCCGAGGCGTTCAGCAGTTTTACCGAGCGAATGTCGGAAGAGTACAGCGAATTTTTTGCCGAGG
>JBOFJM010000049.1:0-1714 GCA_051656825.1 Kluyvera sp. | reverse complement strand
ACTTTGTGATTCCACAACACGGAGCAAGACGCCCGGCAGACGAGCGCTTAAAAAGTGGCGTTAGTCTACCGAGTTCGGGATGAATTGCTACTGCCAGATGTTACAGCTGATTATTCGCGGATGGCTTCATGCCACAGCCCATCGACGATGCGCTGAGCCAGAATCGCCTGCTCACCCGCCGTTTCAGGAACCGTCTGATTTTGCACGCATTCGATAAAATGACGAGCGCAACCGGCAAAACCGCGCTGCTCCAGCGTCGTTTGCCAGCCAGGAACAGGCCGAGTGACAATACCGGAGCCACACTCTTCGCGCCACTCCCGCATATCGCTCACTTCATATAACCCACCATCGGCTACCGCCTGCACCCACTCACGTTGGCTGCCCGCCCGGCGGTGCATACTGGTAGTGACCTGCCCCCCCGCCGCGCTAAAGTGATGCTCAGCGTACAACATGCAGCCTTCGTCGGTGGTTTGCAGGATACCGTCATTGAGTTTTGCTTTGCCGCCCGCCAGCCACAGCGCGGTGTCCACCACGTGAAGGTAGTCATCCAACAGTGTAAAACGCAGGTCATTCGGCCCGACGCTATCAGAGCGGTGTTTGTCCATGCGCAGAGAGAACATTTCTCCGGCATGGCTTTTCAGCTCACGGTACAGCGGTGAAAAGCGGCGGTTAAACCCGACCATCAGCGTCAGATTTTTGCGGGCTGCCAGCGCCACCAGACGCTCGGCATCGTCAAGCCTGTCGGCAAGCGGTTTATCCACGCAAACATGAACACCTAAATTCAGAAGTTCACTGACGACCGCATAGTGCGAGGCCGTAGAGGTGTGGACGAATACCGCATCACACCGTGCCGCCAGCGATGCCAGCGAGTCGGCATACGGCATCCGATAGGTTTCACATACACGTAGCGCTTTTTCTTTATTTGGCGACCATGCCGCTTGCAGCGTCCAGTCAGCCGCTGCGCCTAACACCGGTAGCCAGGCCTTCTGCGCGATACCGCCCAGACCGACCACACCAATACGTAATGCCGCCATGCTGATTATTCCCCGAGGTGTGCCAGCAATGAATCCAGCCGTTGTTTGAGTTCAGCCACTTCACCTTCGAGGGCTTCAACACGCGTGCGCAGGTCATCATCAATTTGCGCTACGTCACTTTGCGCCGCCACGGCCTGCACGTCAACGTCACCGCTGAACAAGTGCATATAGCGGCTTTCACGTTTGCCCGGTTCACGAGCCAGACGCACCACAAACGGGCCATCTTCGCGGGTCGCCAGACGCTCGAGCGTACTTTCCACTTCGGCCATATCGGCAAACTCATGCATTCGTTGCGCCCGCCCACGCAGTTCCCCCGGCGTTTGCGCACCGCGCAGCAGTAGCGTGGTCACTAGCGCCACTTCAGCAGAAGAGAGCTTCAGGTCGCCAAACTCCGAGTTGCAAAAACGCTGCTCGTATTTGGTGACGCGGTTACCAAAGCCGCTTACCGTGCGCAAATAGTGGCGTTTAACCAGCGTATCGAGAATATCCTGCACTTCCGCTTCGCTCAGGTTCATCACCGGCTCGCGGTTGGTTTTCTGGTTGCATGCCGTTACGACACCGTTCATCGACAGCGGGTACTGTTCCGGCGTTGTGACCTGTTTTTCCAGTAAGCAGCCGATAACACGGGCTTCCAGTGGGCTGAGTTGGTATTTCATTCAGGTCTCCTTATCGACCGGGCG
>JBOFJM010000048.1:0-2694 GCA_051656825.1 Kluyvera sp. | reverse complement strand
CTGGCCGGAAGTGCGTGGCGTCGCGGAAGTGATGGATATGCATGGCGTGCTGCACGCAAGCTGCCGGATGCAGGAAATCATGCAAGCCGGGCTGAACAGCGGCAAGCTGATTGAAGGCCACGCGCGCGGGCTAAGCGGAGCCGCTCTCCAGGCGTACCTCGCGGCGGGCGTAACCTCTGACCACGAGCTGACTTCCGCTGACGATGCGCTGGAAAAACTGCGCGCCGGTCTGACGCTGGAAATCCGTGGTTCGCACCCTTACCTGCTGGCGGATATCGTTAAGGCGCTGAAAACGCTGCCGCATCTCTCCTCACAAATCACCGTTTGCACCGACGATGTACCGCCGGACATGCTGCTGGAAAAAGGCGGCATTATCGCCCTGCTCAACCTGCTGATTGCACACGGCCTGCCAGCCACCGACGCCCTGCGCTTTGCCACGCTGAACGCTGCCATTCGCCTACAACGTCACGATCTGGGGCTGATTGCCGCAGGGCGACGGGCAGATCTTGTCGTGTTCCGCTCGCTGGAAAAACTCGAAGCCTGTGCCGTCTACGTTGCCGGAAAACAGATCGCCCGCGACGGCAAATTACTGCACCCGATTGCCGCCGCACAAGGGGTTACACCGCCGCGCGATACGCTACGCCTTGCCCCGCTCAGCGCCGATGATTTTATGCTGCGCGTGGGTAACATTCAGCATGGCACGGCGCGTCTGCGCCACATTCGCGGCGCTCGGTTCACTCAGTGGGGCGAAGTGGATGTGCAGATTCGTGATGGACACGTGCAGTTGCCTGACGGTTTCAGCCTGATTTGGGTAAAACACCGCCACGGTCGCCATGAAGCCAAACCGCAGATTGCGCTGCTGGAAGGCTGGGGCGAGCTGCGCGGCGCGATTGCCACCAGTTACTCGCATGACTCACATAACCTGGTTGTACTGGGACGTCGGGCGGAAGATATGGCAAAAGCGGCGAATCAACTGATTACCTCTGGCGGCGGTATGGCGCTGGCGCAAAACGGTGACATTCTGGCCCATGTGGCGATGCCAATTGCCGGGATGCTCTCTGACCAACCAGCCGCAGAGCTGGCTGCTGCGTTCCGCCATCTGCGCGATCTGAGTGCTGAAGTCGCCGACTGGGAGCCACCGTATCGCGTATTCAAAGCGATTGAGGGGACTTGCCTTGCCTGTAACGCTGGGCCGCATTTAACCGATTTAGGGCTGACCGATGGCACGACCCGCCAGATAGTTGACCCGGTACTGGATAGCCGGGAAATCCCGCAAACTACCTCACAACAATAATCATGGGAGCGCCACACAATGGCCGATAATACCCTTCAAGCGCCAACCACTGAGAGTTGGCTGGAGCGACGCTTTGCATTGCAAGCGCGCGGCAGTTCGTTACGCACCGAGTGCCTGGCCGGTGTCACCGGTTTTCTCGCCGCCGCCTATCTTTTGGTGGTGATCCCTGGCCTGCTGGCGGTGGGTGGAATGGATAAAGGCGCGGCAACGACCGGCACGATTTTGGTGTTTGTCGGCGCAACGCTGCTGATGGCTTTTTACGCCAACCTGCCGTTTATAGTCGGCCCCGGTATCGGCGGCTCGGTGCTGGTCGGCGTGACTCTTGCGGGCAGCGAAGGGATTGGCTGGCAGGTTGGTCTTGGCATTGCTTGTTGGTCTGGCATCTTATTCTTTTTATTGACTAAATTTGGCCTGCGCGAGGTGGTTACGCACTCGGTTCCGCAATCGATTAAACTCGGGTTAACCGCATCCATTGGCCTGTTCGTGGCGGTGTTGGGTTTTCGTAACGCGGGGCTGGTGCTGGCTAATGCTAAAACGAACTCATTAATGCTGGGCGATTTCCTCGCGCCGGGGGCGTTGGTTGCGCTGTGCGGGCTGTTTCTGGCGATTGCGCTCCAGGCTCGTCGTATTCCAGGGGCGATTTTGTGGGCGATTCTGTTCGCCACGCTGGTGGGGATCCCGACTGGCGTCACCCGTTTACCCGCCAGCTTTATCGATATGCCGCATTCTCTGACGCCCGTGCTGGGGCAAGTTGATATGCTCGGCGCGCTGAATATCGCTTTTCTGCCATTCTTGTTTGTCTTTTTCGCTTCGGAGTTTTTCTCGACTATGGGCACGACGCTGGCAGTCGGGGGGGAAGCCGGTCTGCTGGATGAAGAAGGCAATATGCCGCACATCAACCGCCCGTTTATGGTGGATTCCATCGCCGCCGCGATCGGCCCGTGGCTGGGCATTCCTGCCGCTACCGCGCTGATTGAATCTTCTGCGGCGGCAGAAGCTGGCGGTAAAACCGGCCTGACGGCGCTGGCGGCGGCGGTTATGTTCCTGCTGATGCTGCTGTTTACGCCGGTCGCGTTGATGATCCCGAAAGAGGCGACGGCTCCCGCGCTCATTCTGATTGGCCTGAACATGTTCAGCGGCCTGCGTAAGGTGGATTTAGCAAATTTCACCGACGGGTTGCCCGTATTGATGATGGTGATGATTACGCTGATTGCTAACAGCTTCGGCACAGGAATTGCCGGTGGGTTGCTGTTTTACGTGGTGATTAAAACCATTGCCGGAAAATGGCGCGAAATCCCGATTGGGCTGTGGATCCTCGCCATCCCGCTGGTGTATTACTTTGCGACGCTGGTGAAACACTAAGCCGTGTGGCTGCCGGATGGCGCTTACGCTTATCCGGC
>JBOFJM010000047.1:0-2231 GCA_051656825.1 Kluyvera sp. | reverse complement strand
GGTAAAATAAACAAACGAATATAGATAGCTGCTCACCACAGGCAAACAGCACAGGGATAACAAAAAACAAACATCTATTGAACGTGTTTTATTCGATAGCGTGCTTATCCACCTCCGCAAATGAGAACGCAGCCTAGATACCTGCGGATTATATTCATACAGAAAGCGAAATCAACCCCCAAATACAGAACAAAATGCAATCAAAACATCGATGTGAACATATATAAAGAGAAGTGGTAATGCTGATTAATTTTTTTAATAGCAGAGATTAGAGGACATGAAATAAAACGGTTCTTCGCTGGCCCAGAATCGGGATGGCACATCGCGATGTGGCGTCACAAAGAGTGCCCACTTTGGGTAAGAGGAAGAGTTCCGCTGCTACTGAGAAGTAGCAGAGATCGTTGGGCAATGCCCGATTAGCACATCATTGATTATATCTTACTGAGCTCATAACCTATATTAATCCGTTTGAAATCAACTGGAAGTATCTCCCTACGCTCAATTTTTGATGATAAATTATCTATAAAGTAGTTTATATCATCACAATGTTTATTGTTTGGCAAATCGATATATTTATAATCCCACCATTTTAACTCCAGCAGTTTTTGAATGACGACATCTGGAAACCTATATTTAATAACTTTTGCGGGAACCCCAGCAACAATCGCATAAGGAGGAACATCTTTTGTGACCACTGAGTTAGCGGCAATAACGGCACCATCGCCAATAGAAATCCCGCCTTTAATGACAGCACCATCGGCAATCCATACGTCATTTCCGATAACAGGATGAGCGGCATTGGTGTTATGTGGTTTAATCTCCCAATCACCACCTAATTTTCTTGCCAGATCCTCAAATTCTTTTTTGTATGTTAACCGACTCGTCGTGAATCTGTCGTACGGATGTTGCCCGCCCATCACCTTTGCGCCGCTTGAAATACTGCAATAGCGGCCAATGACGACGCCATTCTGAAAATAACAACCAGGTTCAGAGAACGCACCAACAGAACAAAATCCACGAAATGGCATCATAGAATACTCTTCTACAAATACATCACCTTGAATTTTTATTTTTTCTCCTCACTTAAATAGCAAAAGATTGCGCCTTGAGTAAACACCTTTTACTTTTTTATTTTTATCCCCTTGCATTAAGTAAATATTATTTTCAGTTAAATACTCCTCATGGAATTTATTCCATCTGAAAGAGTAAATCGGAGTGGTGCTCATAAAAACCTCAACTTTGCCATGTAAATAATAACAATATCATTGGTTATAATGTTACTCAATTGGATTATAATTACTCTCTGATTTTTCATCAAGAACCTATTGGCTTAATTGTCCACGCGAGAAAAGTCATTAATGCCCCGCTACAAACCTGCACAACACAGATGTTATAGTAAACTAGCAAGATTGCATGGGTACACCACAATACGGAATGACGAAATATGAACAAACAACAGCGATGCCTCGGGCATATTGCCATTGTCGTTGATGATTACGATAGAGCTATCGAGTACTACACCCAAAAACTGGGATTCACATTGGTTGAGGACACACCTCAACCGGGTAAACGCTGGGTCGTTGTAAGCCCCAATCCTGACAGTGATTGCCCCCTTCTTTTGGCACGCGCCTCAAATGAAAAACAAGCCGCATTTATCGGCAATCAGTGCGGCGGACGGGTATTTCTTTTCCTCCAGACCGACGATTTTTGGCGCGATTACAATACGATGAAAGCTGCGGGTGTCACGTTTTGTGAGGAACCGCGACAGGAAGAGTATGGGACAGTGGTTGTTTTTGAGGATCTTTACGGAAATCGCTGGGACTTATATCAGAAGAAAGACGAGCGCTAAAACGCTCACGTGCCGACATAGATATTATATAAAGACATAGCGTTATTTTTACATCGGCTTGCGGGAAGGTGAATAATGGAGTCAAACTGACGACCATTTTTCACCTCACGGTCAACAAATCGCTGTACCTCGTCGTATATCGTGGCGACAACATTTCTCGTTTCATTTTCCACTGCGGCTGAATCCCTTGCCCGGCAAAATAGAGAGTACCTTTCCCACCTTTCGCATTGCTCTGATCCAATATGTCCATCAACTGCGCGCTCTTTTTTCGCGGTGAATTATCGTCAAACAGATCAAGTTGAGCCACGCCCTGGCTGAAAAAATCACCCAGCATTACTCCAGCTTTCTGATAACGGTGGCCACTCGCCCATATAACATCCAG
>JBOFJM010000046.1:0-3501 GCA_051656825.1 Kluyvera sp. | reverse complement strand
CAGCTCATCAACATGAACGGCTTCATTACCATAAGGCAATAGCGACAGCTTGGTAATTTCCCAGCAAGAGCGTGTTAACGGCAATGTAATAATCAGGATGACACTGAGCAGCGTTGCCAGCAGCCAGCCCAGGGTTGTCAGAAAACCACCCAGGACAAAATTCAAAATATTCAGAACAGTACGCATAAATCCTCTGTGCAGTGCTGTGAAAAGTAAGACCTTATGATTGTAACGTTTTTTTACGCTGGAGCACCTATTCTCTGGCGGTTACACTGTGAGATATCGAAAACGTCAGGATTCGGCAGCACATGGAATTAAAAGCAACGACGCTCGGCAAGCGCATGGCGCAGCATCCGTATGACCGAGTTGAAATTCTCAACGCAGGCGTTCGGGTTTCCGGCCCTCAACATGAATATCTCATTCCTTTCAATCAGTTATTAGCGATTAACTGTAAGCGTGGGCTGGTATGGGGAGAGCTGGAATTCGTTCTGCCAGAGGATAAAGTTGTGCGCCTGCACGGTACGGAGTGGGGCGAGACACAGCGTTTTCATCGTCATCTTCTGGGGCTATGGCAGCAATGGAGCGCGGAAATGAGCGATATTGCTGCGAATCTTTTGCAATCACAGTTGGTGATTATTGCGGGCAATAGCGAACAAACGCATTGGTTAACACGTCAGCAGGCGCAGGGTATTCGCCAGCAAATCGTTCGGGCGTTAGAAGGATTGCCGCTGCCCACTCGCCGCCTTGAAGAGTTTGATAACTGCCGTGACGCCTGGCATCAGTGTCAGGCCTGGCTGGCGGATAACGAGAACGGTCGGGCGCAGCATAACCAGCGTTAGACCGACGAGATGTTGGCGCAGTACCACGAATTTTTCGAGCAGATAGAGTCTTCGCCGCTTAACCCATCGCAGGCGCGTGCGGTCGTCAACGGCGAGCGTTCGTTACTGGTATTGGCGGGAGCTGGCAGCGGTAAAACATCGGTGCTGGTCGCGCGTGCGGGTTGGTTGCTGGCGCGTGGCGAAGCATCGGCGGAGCAAATTTTGCTGTTGGCATTTGGCCGTAAAGCGGCGCAGGAGATGGACGAACGCCTGCAAACGCGCCTGCACACCGATGCCATCACCGCGCGCACCTTCCATGCGCTGGCGCTTTCTATTATTCAACAGGGCAGCAAAAAAGTGCCCGTGGTGAGTAAACTGGAAAACGATGCCCTCGCTCGCTACACACTGTTTACGCAATGTTGGCAGCAGCAGTGCCGCGAGAAAAAAGCGCAGGCCAAAGGTTGGCGGCTGTGGTTGCAAGATGAGATGGGCTGGGATGTCGCAGAAGATAATTTCTGGGAAGACGACAAAATTATCAAACGTATGGGCAGCCGGCTGGATCGCTGGGTTAGCCTGATGCGAATGCACGGTGGCTCGCAGGCGGAGATGATTGCCGGTGCGCCGGAAGAGGTGCGTGAGCTGTTCGGTAAACGCGTTAAATTGATGGCTCCGCTACTGAAAGCATGGAAAACAGCGCTAAAAGAGGAGAACGCTGTTGATTTCTCCGGGCTGATCCATCAGGCCATTAATATCCTGGAGAAAGGGCGGTTTGTCAGCCCGTGGAAACATATTTTGGTCGATGAATTCCAGGATATTTCCCCACAACGCGCGGCACTGCTGGCAGCACTGCGTAAACAAAATTCGCAAACATCGCTCTATGCCGTAGGGGATGACTGGCAGGCCATTTATCGCTTTAGCGGTGCGCAATTGTCGTTAACGACTGCCTTCACGCATTACTTTGGTGAAGGTGATAATTGTGCGTTGGATACTACCTACCGCTTTAATAGCCGTATTGGCGAGATAGCGAACCGCTTTATTCAGCAAAACCCACATCAGCTCAGTAAGCCGCTCAACAGCCTGACGGCTGGTGATAAAAACGCGGTAACGCTGCTGGAAGATGACAAACTAGACGCTCTGTTCGATAAGATGAGTGGCTATGTCACGGCAGAGCAGCGGATTTTAGTCCTCGCGCGTTACCATCATCTGAAGCCTGCTGCGCTGGAAAAAGCCGCTACACGCTGGCCGAAGTTGAATATCGATTTTATGACGGTTCATGCCAGTAAAGGGCAACAGGCGGATTACGTCATTGTGCTGGGCTTGCAGGAAGGCTTTGACGGTTTTCCGGCTCCAGCGCGGGAGTCGATTATGGAACAGGCGCTATTACCCGCAGCGGAAGACTTCCCCGATGCCGAGGAGCGGCGGTTGCTGTATGTGGCGATGACGCGTGCCCGTTTGCGAGTTTGGCTGCTGTTTAATAAAGCACAGCCTTCGCCATTTGTGGAGGAACTTAAGCAGTTGTCCGTACCGGTGGCGCGCAAACCATAACCGTCACCCGGCGCTGTCGTTACAGCGCCGGGGTATTTAGCGGCTTATTTCAGGCGTTCGGCCAGGTAGCGTTGATAATCAGGGATCAGAATATCGACCGGTTCACTGAAATTTGGCGACTGGATAATAAAGTCAGCGGTAGATGCGTTGGTGGCGACAGGGATATTCCACACGGTTGCCAGGCGAAGCAGGGCTTTGACGTCCGGGTCGTGCGGCACGGCGTTGAGTGGGTCCCAGAAGAAAATCAGCACGTCGATTTTACCTTCTGAAATCAATGCGCCAACCTGCTGGTCACCGCCCATCGGGCCACTCAGCATTGCTTGTACTTCCAGCCCCGTGGCTCGCTGAATCAGGTTGCCGGTGGTCCCGGTTGCCGACAGCGTGTGTTGCGCCAGACATTCCTGATGGCGCTGCACCCATTTCATCAGCATATCTTTGCAGTGATCGTGCGCAACCAGAGCAATGTGTTTGCGCGCCGCTAAGGTGCGAGTTGTTAATTCCATAAAACCTTTCCCTAAGTGTTAAATCCAGACAGATTACTGCAAGCGAATCAGGCTGCAAGCTCTGAATCGCAAAAATTTGACGCACGACGTCAGAGGACTAGCATACACTTAACATATTGGCCAGGAGGATAATGATGACTGAGAATGATATTGCCAGCATTTTGACCACCACGCGCACTATCGCGCTGGTTGGGGCTAGCGACAAGCCTGACCGCCCAAGCTATCGGGTAATGAAATACCTGCTGGATCAGGGCTACCATGTGATCCCCGTTTCGCCAAAAGTGGCGGGCACGACGTTATTGGGGCAGAAAGGTTATGCAACGCTCGCTGATGTTCCTGAAAAGGTCGATATGGTGGATGTGTTCCGTAATTCAGAAGCCGCGTGGGGCGTGGCTCAAGAAGCCATTGCCATTGGTGCAAAAACGCTGTGGTTGCAGCTAGGTGTGATAAACGAACAGGCGGCGGTATTAGCTCGAAACGCCGGATTGCATGTGGTGATGGACAAATGCCCAGCGATTGAAATCCCACGTTTAGGGTTGGCTAAATAATAAAAACCCCGCATTCGCGGGGTTCAATTTATGGTGCTGACGTCAGTTGCGTAGCCGTGGAGCCTGTAGCTGTCGGCGGATGGTACG
>JBOFJM010000045.1:0-7362 GCA_051656825.1 Kluyvera sp. | reverse complement strand
AGCGCAGCCCCGGTTTACCTTCGGTAAAGGTGGTGAAAATATCCAGTTGCTTCTCCGTCGCCCCGCACTCCGGCTCATCGGCGCGGGCAAAGTGGCTGACGATATTCACCGGCTGGCGCACGTTTTTACACTGGCTCAGGCGCTGATAAAACGCGTCGGCCTGCTCCGGGCGCACGCCCAAACGATGCATACCGGTGTCGAGTTTCATCCATACCGTTACCGGCTCGCCCAGCTCCGCCGTTTCTAATGCCTCAAGCTGTTCCACGTTATGCACGGCGGTATGCAGATTCTGCGCCGAGATAGTCGGCAAATCTGACGCATTGAAGAAGCCTTCCAGCAGCAGGATCGGCTGCGTAATCCCGCCCTCGCGCAGGCGCAGCGCTTCTTCAAGACGTGCCACGCCAAAGGCATCGGCGTCGGGGAGCGTTCGCGCGGTCTCGAGAAGACCGTGTCCGTATGCGTTCGCTTTCACCACCGCAACCAGCTTACTGGCAGGCGCCAGTTCACGCAGACGTTGCAGGTTGTGTCGCAGAGCGCGGCGGTTAATGACTACAGTTGCCGCTTGCATTTGTGTTCCTTGATAAGTGTTTGCTTGAGTGACCTGATTCAATCTTGTTATTCGTCGTCGTACTGCGGCCCGGCGTAGTTATCGAAGCGCGACCACTGGCCGTTAAAGGTCAAGCGCACCGTACCGATCGGGCCGTTACGCTGCTTACCGATAATAATCTCAGCGATGCCTTTTAAGTCACTGTTTTCGTGATAAACCTCATCACGATAGATAAACATGATTAAGTCGGCATCCTGTTCGATAGAGCCTGATTCACGCAGGTCGGAGTTGACCGGACGTTTATCCGCACGTTGTTCCAACGAGCGGTTAAGCTGCGACAGCGCCACCACCGGCACGTGCAGTTCTTTGGCTAACGCTTTGAGCGAGCGGGAGATTTCAGCGATTTCCAGCGTACGGTTGTCGGAAAGCGACGGCACGCGCATCAGCTGAAGGTAGTCAATCATGATGAGGCCGATACCGCCGTGTTCGCGGGCGATACGGCGCGCGCGGGAGCGCACTTCCGTCGGTGTCAGGCCAGAGGAGTCATCAATATAGATGTTACGTTTTTCCAGCAGGATACCCATCGTGCCGGAGATGCGCGCCCAGTCCTCGTCATCGAGTTGACCGGTACGAATTTTGGTCTGGTCTACGCGAGACAGCGACGCCAGAGAACGCATCATAATCTGTTCCGATGGCATCTCAAGACTGAAGATTAGCACCGGCTTATCCTGCAACATCGCCGCGTTTTCGACGAGGTTCATCGCAAATGTCGTTTTACCCATCGACGGACGCGCCGCCACGATGATGAGGTCAGACGGCTGCAAGCCTGCGGTTTTTTTGTTGAGGTCGTCATAACCGGTGTTAACCCCAGTGACGCCATCATGCGGCTGCTGGAATAACTGCTCGATACGCGCGACGGTGGCGTCGAGCACTTCGGTAATGTTCTTTGGGCCTTCGTCTTTATTGGCACGGCTTTCGGCGATTTTAGACACCCGCGATTCCGCGAGATCTAGCAGGTCTTCACTGGTACGCCCCTGCGGGTCGAAACCGGCTTCGGCGATTTCATTCGCCACCGAGATCATCTCACGGACAACGGCACGTTCACGGACGATGTCGGCATAAGCGCTGATGTTCGCCGCACTTGGCGTATTTTTGGAGAGTTCGGCCAAATACGCGAACCCCCCGACGCTGTCCAGTTGCCCCTGACGCTCCAGCGATTCCGCGAGCGTTATCAGGTCAATCGGGCTGCCGCCTTCTTGTAAACGGCCCATTTCGGTAAAGATATGGCGGTGCGGGCGGGTATAAAAATCCTCTGCAACAACGCGCTCGGCAACATCGTCCCAGCGTTCGTTATCCAGCATTAAACCGCCCAACACTGACTGTTCCGCTTCAATTGAGTGCGGAGGTACTTTCAGCCCAGCCACCTGCGGATCGCGGTCGCGAGCTTCGGTTTGAGGTTTGTTGAAGGGTTTATTTGCTGCCATAGTGAATGGTATTACCGAGATAAAGAGTGGGTCGAAAGATTATCACATTGTGATGGAGGAAGCATGGCAACCCGTATTGAATTTAGCAAACATGGCGGCCCAGAAGTGCTTAACGTCGTCGAGTTTACCCCGACGGCTCCCGCCGACAACGACGTTCAGGTGGAAAATAAAGCCATCGGCATTAACTATATCGACACCTATATTCGCAGCGGCCTGTATCCGCCGCCTTCGCTGCCCAGCGGGCTGGGAACCGAAGCCGCAGGCGTGGTCAGCCAGGTGGGGCGCAACGTCAAACACCTGAAAGCGGGCGACCGCGTGGTGTATGCACAAGCCCCGCTCGGCGCGTACAGCTCGGTGCATAACGTCGCCGCCGATAAAGTCGCCCTGCTTCCTGCCGCTATCTCTTATGAACAGGCTGCCGCTTCATACCTGAAAGGCTTAACGGTCTTTTATCTGCTGCGTAAAACCTATGAAATTAAACCGGGCGAACCGTTCCTGTTCCATGCGGCGGCGGGCGGTGTGGGGCTGATTGCCTGCCAATGGGCCAAAGCGCTGGGCGCGAAGCTTATCGGCACGGTCGGCAGCGCGGAAAAAGCCCAGCGCGCGCTACAGGCTGGCGCCTGGCAGGTGATTAACTATCAGCAGGAAAACATTGTCGAGCGCGTCAAAGAGATTACCGGCGGCAAAAAATTGCCGGTGGTGTACGACTCCGTTGGTAAAGATACCTGGGAAGATTCCCTCGACTGCCTGCAACGCCGTGGCCTGATGGTCAGTTTCGGCAACGCCTCAGGCCCCGTCACTGGCGTTAACCTCGGCATTCTCAATCAGAAAGGGTCACTGTTTGTGACTCGCCCATCGCTGAACGGCTACATCACTCATTATGACGAGCTGAAAGAAGCCAGCCACGAGCTGTTTTCCCTGATTGCCAGCGGCATTATCAAAGTCGATGTGGCGCAGAGCCAGAAGTTTGCGCTGAAAGATGCACGACGTGCGCATGAGGTGCTGGAAAGCCGCGTCACCCAAGGCTCCAGCCTGCTTATCCCGTAATTGGGGTACCGCACAAAAGACTAGGGCTTCCCGTAGGAAGCCCTTTCTTTTTTTAGTTCGGCTGTATGTAGGGTACAGCTCGATGAATTCATTAACGGCGGCAATAGTGACAGATTTATTACGCAAATCCTACGCCGTTTTATGCAAAATTATTGAGGTTGTGACGAACGCCTCAATACCTCCGATAGTTGCCGCGATACGGTGTGTTTTTTGGTGTTTTTATCGCCCGGATGATCCAGACCACTACGACCGCCAACAGCAGCCACGGCAGTAACTTAATCATTATCGCGAACAGACCACCAACAAACATCAGCACCGTCGCCACGACCAGCGCCGCAATAATGCCCAGCAGCGAAATGCCCGTCACCAACAGCATCACGAAAAAACCTATCACAAATAACAGTTCCAGCATGGTCGTTCTCCCAGAATCACACTTTTTCTCTCAGGAGTATTACAAGAATCGTGCCAAAACTAACTTATTGAATAATAACAAAAACGCCCAGCAACGATGTGCCAGGCGTAGTGAATTTGACTAAGTTTTAGCGTAAAAATTAACGCTTATCGGCAACCAGCTTCAGCGCATGTTCCAGTACGTTGATATCCGCCCCCGCTTTGTGCGCATTTTCGCTCAGGTAACGACGCCACTGGCGCGCGCCAGGGATCCCCTGAAACAGCCCCAGCATATGGCGAGTTATATGGCCGAGGTAAGTGCCATTACTCAGCTCGCGCTCAATGTACGGATACATCGCACGCACGACGGCAACGGGGTCTGCATCGATGTCGCCTGCGCCAAAAATCTCGCGGTCAACCGAGGCCAAAATCCCTGGGTTCTGATAGGCTTCGCGCCCCACCATCACGCCGTCCATATGCGCAAGATGCGCTTTCGCCTCTTCCAGTGACTTAATGCCACCATTAAGGGACATCGTCAGGTGCGGGAAATCACGCTTGAGCTGGTAAACGCGCGGGTAGTCCAGCGGCGGGATTTCGCGGTTTTCTTTCGGGCTGAGGCCGGAAAGCCAGGCTTTACGCGCGTGGATAATAAACATTTCGCACTCGCCGCGCCCGGAAACCGTTTCAATGAAATCGCAGAGAAATTCGTAGCTGTCCTGATCATCGATGCCGATACGGGTTTTTACCGTCACCGGAATCGACACCACGTCGCGCATCGCTTTGACACAATCCGCCACCAACTGAGCGTTGCCCATCAGACACGCGCCAAACATGCCATTTTGGACGCGGTCAGACGGGCAGCCTACGTTGAGGTTAATCTCGTCGTAGCCACGCTCTTGCGCCAGTTTTGCGCAGTGCGCCAGCGCAGCCGGATCGCTACCGCCAAGCTGCAAGGCAATCGGATGTTCTTCTTCGCTGTAGGCCAGATAGTCGCCCTTACCGTGAATAATCGCCCCGGTAGTCACCATTTCGGTATACAGCAATGTGTGCTGTGACAGTTGGCGCAAGAAGTAGCGGCAATGTCTGTCTGTCCAGTCGAGCATCGGCGCGATGGAGAAACGATGAGCGGCAAAAGCAGGAGACGAAGATTCTGACAGCATGGCGATTATTTAAGCATCTGGAAAAAGGGGCGCTACTATAGCACAAAGCAAAACCGGCGGCGCAAGATGCTGGCATTGCGTTTGCCGGATAGCGCAGCGCCATCCGGCAAAGCGGGCTGTTAGAACGTGACGCTCAACTGCGCCCCCGCGCCCCAGGTTTGCTCTTCGCCGTAAAGCCCCATCAGGTCAAGATGTACGCTTTCGAATGGCGCAAAACCGACACCGCCGGTGAAGACGTTGCTGTCGTTGTTTTTCACGTCCGCGCGATACCCCGCGCGCAGCGCCAGCCAGTCCAGCGGTCGCACTTCCGCCCCTACGCCCACGTACTGCGAGCTGTCTTCACTTTTGAAGCCTTTGGTTTCGGTCAAGTCGCCATCGGCGCTCAGCGTCAGCAGGTCGTTATGCCAGGCTGCGCCTGCGGTGACTAACGGGCGGATTTGGTAGGTATCGCGCACGCCGCTCACCTCTTTGGTGTCGATATCGCGTGAGAACAGGTTTTGCCCACTCAGCCCGATAGTCCAGCTATCGCCAATATCCGCCGCCATCCCGGCATCGACGTTAAAACCGGTATCGTCGTTGCGGTAACGGCTGCTATTGATATCGTCACTGCTGAAGTTGTAAATCGATACGGTGTAGTTGTAGAGCCAGGTTTTTTGCAGTTTTGGCGTAATACCGAGAGAAACTGGAACGCCACCGCGACGCCATAATCGGAAACAATCGCCGCACGGCCAAAACCTTTCGATTTTAAATTCTTGGTGTTAATCCCCAAAATGCTGGCAGGCGTTTTCTGAACCGTGCGCAACAGGTCGATATCGCCTTGATCAATATAGGAACTGATCCGCGCTCGCGCATTGGCTTTCGCCACGAATGCGACCGCCAGTACGTCATTCGGGATAGTGACCGCAATCCCTGCCCCCGCTTTAGCGCTGGATGTTTTGCCTTTCAGCGATGCAAGTTCGCCCGCCAGATCGCCTGCCGCCGTTGAAACCTGTCGATAACCCGTGCTACCAGGAATAAACAGATCTATCGGGTTGAGGTGGGCGATAGCATGACGGTAGTTTTTTACGTCATCGCTGATGTCGTCGATTTTGTTGCGCAGATTGTCTTTGTCAGAAAGCTGAGCGCCGATGGTCGGCAGGATCAGCGTGATATCATCGTCGGGCTGTGCTTTTGCCAGAAGCGCGGGGTTAATCAACACCCCGCTGCCATAATTGGCGGATGCCACGCCCGTTCCGCCCATCGCATCGTTACGAGCCTCAGTCCAACCATTTGCCGCCCCTGCTTGTCCAGAGAGTAAAAAAGAGACAGCGATCCCTATTAGCGAAAATTTCTCGTTTTTATTCACAGTATGCCCGTCTTATTGTCTGTTATGAGATACCCCCCTCCATTATGGCTTAGGTGGGGACGAACTATTGCTGTGAATAACAGGATGAAAAGTGGTCAATTCCCTTCACTAAAATTTTCGAGAGGCCTGCTGTTATTAGTAAGTGCCCTAATCATTTATAGAAGATGATATTAATTTCGCCCAGGTTTTCCGTTGTGTGGGCCAAAAAACTGCGGCGGATGATCAACCCAGCGATCTTCGCGCGTCACCGCGTACGAGGCGTTTAACGGGTAGTAAATACGGTTATACTTTTTGTTCGCTTCGCCGACCACCAACAAACGCACCTCTTCTGAAGTGTTGTTGATAAAGGTATGGCACACGCCCGTTCCGGCGGGAAAACCAACGCTATCGCCGGGCTGTAGCTTCCACATATAACCGTTAATCCACGCCTGTGGGTAGCCTTCCAGCACGTAGATAAACTCCTCTTCGTCGCTCTCGGCGTGCGGATATGAGGTGCGACGCCCCGGCGGCAGGCGTTCGTGGTGGATGCCGAGATGCCGCAGCCCCAGCGCCCTGGCAAGCGGCGCGCCAATAGAAAAACGTTCGTCGCTGTCGGGGTAGGTGGAGTCATCCGTCCCTTCAATATCATGCCAATGGCGAATGCAATCGGGTCTTTTCATCGTGTTTTCATCCTGAGTGTGAGATACGCCAGCTATAACACAGCTATAGCACATCGGTGGAAACTCGGTGTTTCTGCCATATCATGATAAAGTAGGGGTTTGTTTCACCCGTAACCCGAGGACGCCAATGGATAAGACCACTACGCAAGACCTGTTAGCGCAGGCTGAAAAGCTCTGTGCGCAACGCGGTGTGCGCCTGACCCCGCAACGTCTGGAAGTGTTACGTCTGATGAGCCTTCAGCAAGGGGCAATCAGCGCTTACGATCTGCTCGATTTGCTGCGCGTAAAAGAGCCGCAGGCCAAGCCGCCAACCGTATATCGCGCGCTGGAGTTTTTGCTGGAACAAGGCTTTGTGCATAAGGTGGAATCGACTAACAGCTACGTGCTGTGCCATTTGTTCGACCAGCCAACCCATACGTCTGCGATGTTTATCTGCGATCGCTGCGGAGTGGTGAAAGAGGAGTGTGCGGAAGGTGTTGAAGACATCATGCATGCGCTGGCGGCGAAAATGGGGTTTGCCCTGCGCCACAATGTGATTGAAGCGCACGGCTTGTGCTCTGCTTGTGTTGAGGTGGAAGCATGTCGGTCGCATGAACATTGCCATCACGACCACACCATCCAAATTAAAAAGAAATCACGCTAGCAGAGTAAAAGGATGGGGAGTGTACTTCCCTGTACTCTCGGGTAGGAAATCATTACCGTCGATACTTACCAGCGATAGTGGTGGTGT
>JBOFJM010000044.1:0-3681 GCA_051656825.1 Kluyvera sp. | reverse complement strand
CAGGCTAAGGCGCAGGCCGATCGCTGCCTGTCCTGCGGCAACCCGTACTGCGAGTGGAAATGCCCGGTGCACAACTACATCCCGAACTGGCTGAAGCTGGCTAACGAAGGACGTATTTTTGAAGCAGCCGAGCTGCGGGTGCAGGCGCAGTAAGGGGTCATCATGAGTCAGAATGTGTATCAATTTATCGACTTGCAGCGTGTAGATCCGGCAAAGAAAGCGCTGAAGATCCGTAAAATTGAATTTGTTGAAATTTACGAGCCGTTCTCAGAAGGCCAGGCCAAAGCACAGGCAGACCGCTGCCTGTCCTGCGGCAACCCATACTGCGAGTGGAAATGCCCGGTGCATAACTACATCCCAAACTGGCTGAAGCTCGCCAATGAGGGGCGTATTTTTGAAGCGGCTGAACTGTCGCATCAAACCAACACCCTGCCGGAAGTTTGCGGCCGCGTCTGCCCACAGGACAGGCTATGCGAAGGTTCCTGTACACTGAACGACGAGTTTGGCGCTGTCACCATCGGCAACATCGAGCGCTATATCAACGATAAAGCGTTTGAAATGGGCTGGCGTCCAGACATGACCGGCGTGAAGCAGACCGGCAAGAAAGTCGCCATTATCGGCGCTGGCCCGGCTGGCCTGGCGTGTGCCGATGTGCTGACCCGCAACGGTGTGAAAGCGGTGGTGTTTGACCGTCATCCAGAAATCGGCGGCCTGCTGACCTTCGGTATTCCTGCCTTTAAGCTGGAAAAAGAGGTGATGACCCGCCGCCGTGAAATCTTCACCGGCATGGGCATTGAGTTCAAACTCAACGTCGAAGTGGGCCGCGACGTACAGCTCGACGAGTTACTGAACGATTACGATGCGGTGTTCCTCGGTGTCGGCACGTATCAGTCAATGCGCGGTGGGCTGGAAAATGAAGACGCTTCCGGCGTGTTTGATGCGCTGCCGTTCCTGATTGCCAATACCCGCCAGATTATGGGCTTTGGCGAGAATAACGACGAGCCGTACATCAACATGGAAGGCAAGCGCGTGGTGGTTCTTGGCGGTGGCGACACCGCGATGGACTGCGTGCGTACCTCCGTTCGCCAGGGCGCGACGCACGTGACCTGTGCCTATCGCCGTGATGAAGAGAACATGCCAGGCTCGCGCCGCGAAGTGAAAAACGCCCGTGAAGAGGGCGTTGAGTTCCAGTTCAACGTGCAGCCGCTGGGCATTGAAGTGAATGCCAACAGCAAAGTGTGCGGCGTGAAAATGGCGCGCACCGAAATGGGCCAGCCAGATGCAAAAGGCCGTCGTCGCGCGGAGATTGTCGCCGGTTCCGAACACGTTGTTCCTGCTGATGCGGTAGTGATGGCGTTTGGTTTCCGTCCACACAGCATGGAGTGGCTGGCGAAACACAGCGTTGAGCTGGATTCGCAGGGGCGAATCATTGCACCAGAAGGTCACGAAAATGCCTTCCAGACCAGCAACCCGAAAATCTTCGCCGGTGGCGATATTGTTCGCGGTTCCGATCTGGTGGTCACGGCGATTGCCGAAGGCCGTAAAGCGGCTGACGGGATTATGAATTACCTGGAAGTGTAATGCCTTTCAGGCTCCCCATTCTCAGGGATGGGGAGCCTGCTCTCCGCCGCACTATTCTTCGAAAGTCGCTCGCAGTTATGGCTGAAAATGGATGTAATCCAGCCCAGTCGCGCTGGATATCGCCTCCGGTCACTATATTCCCGATATCATCCCAGTCAACGCCGTACTCGGCGGCGTATTCAGCTATATCCTGCTGAATCCATTTTTCAATCGCAGCCTTGCTAAATCCCCGGAGGTTAGCCATGCAGAACAATAACATCACCATTCGCCAGGCGCGTTTACAAGGGCGCGAAGGTCTATGGCAACTCACGATTGAAAACGGTCGTTTTAGCCGCATTGAGCCTCAGGAAGCAGCCGCATTACCGCAGGGCGCGGTGCTGGATGCTGATGGCGGCCTGGCCATTCCCCCGTTCGTAGAGCCACATATCCACCTGGACACGACGCAAACGGCGGGTGAGCCGAGCTGGAACCAGTCTGGCACATTGTTTGAGGGTATCGAGCGCTGGGCCGAACGTAAGGCGATGCTGACTCACGAAGACGTAAAAGCGCGCGCCATGCAAACCCTGAAGTGGCAGATGGCCAACGGCATCCAGTATGTTCGTACTCACGTTGACGTTTCCGATCCTACGCTCACAGCACTCAAAGCCATGCTGGAGGTGAAACAAGAGGTCGCGCCGTGGGTAGAGCTGCAAATTGTCGCGTTTCCGCAAGAAGGTATTCTGTCTTATCCCAACGGAGAAGCGCTGTTAGAAGAAGCCGTGCGTTTGGGTGCCGACGTTATTGGCGCGATCCCCCACTTTGAATTTACGCGTGAATATGGCGTTGAGTCGCTGCATAAAATTTTCGCGCTGGCGCAGAAGTACGACCGACTTATCGACGTGCACTGCGACGAAATTGATGATGAGCAATCACGCTTTGTCGAAACCGTCGCAGCGCTCGCGCACCGCGATGGCATGGGTGAACGCGTGACCGCCAGCCATACTACCGCCATGCACTCTTATAATGGCGCGTATGCTTCCCGACTTTTCCGCCTGTTGAAAATGTCTGGCATTAACTTCGTCGCCAACCCGTTGGTGAATATTCACCTGCAAGGGCGTTTTGATACCTATCCCAAGCGTCGCGGCGTAACGCGTGTCAAAGAGATGCTGGAAGCGGAGATCAACGTCTGCTTTGGTCATGATGACGTCTTTGATCCGTGGTATCCATTGGGAACCGCCAATATGCTACAGGTGCTGCACATGGGGTTACACGTGTGTCAGTTGATGGGATACGGGCAAATCAACGATGGGCTGAACCTTATCACCACCCACAGCGCGAAAACTCTGCACCTACAGGACTACGGCCTGAGCGAAGGCAACTCCGCAAACCTGGTCATTTTGCCTGCCGAAAATGGCTTTGACGCGGTTCGTCGCCAGACGCCTGCGCGTTATTCTATTCGCCACGGGCGAGTCATTGCCGAAACCGTGCCAAGCCAAACCACGCTGCATCTGGCGCAGCCAGAAGCGGTAACGTTTAAGCGATAGGTTGTTCAATGCCGTGTCGGATGGCACTTGCGTGGCCATCCGACACCGTCGCCTTGTTATCAGGCGTTTAATAAGCTGGCGCGCACCTTAATCACAACCTTTTTGATTTCCGCCGGAGCCTCCACGACACAGCCTGGTTTATGCGGCTCGCCCGGCATAAACACCGCAAACCGCCCCGCTTTCAACGTCACCGCCTGTTCATCCGCTATCTCGCAGCACAGCTGATAATCATCCTCGGCGTGCCACTCTTCGCATTGCCGCGCGGCCCCCGACATACCAAACACAATACGTTCTTCTCCAGCTAGCAGCAGTTGGATATCGATATAACGCTCGTGCAACTCCGCTTTCTTGCTAGCCGGACTCTGCGTCACAAACTGCATGATATTCATAAAAATATCGTCACCCTGTAAGGGATAACTGCCGGGTTCCATATCTTGCGGTTTCTCTGCAACCGCCAACGCCAGCGCTTCGCGCAACACCGCATGTAGCCCCGCCGCTGCCAGCGACCGTACTTCGCCCATCATCATAATGTGTCTCCCTGAGCCAGCAACGCGGCTCCCAGTAACCCGGCGTCATG
>JBOFJM010000043.1:0-6500 GCA_051656825.1 Kluyvera sp. | reverse complement strand
GGAGAGGTTGAACTCTTCACCCGCGATTTCATACGCCTTCTGCTCCAACTCAACCAGACGTTTGGCAATTTCCTGTGAGTGAGCATGTAGCACTGCCGGATCAATCTTCACGCCGTTGCGCTCAACACGCGACAGCACTGGCACCAGCGGCATTTCAATCTCGTTGAAGATACGCAGCGGCCCTTCATGTTTCTGCAATTTTGGCCACATTTTCAGGTGCAGTTGAAGAGTGACATCGGCATCTTCTGCCGCATAACGGCCAGCTTCTTCCAGCGCAATCTGGTTAAAAGTAAGCTGGTTTTTGCCCTTACCGGCAATCTCTTCGAAAGTGATGGTTTTATGCTTCAACCAGCGGTCAGACAGGCTATCCATATCATGACGCCCGGCGACGCTATCCAGCGTGTAGGATTCCAGCATAGTATCAAACGCGATACCGCGCAGCTCAATGCCATAGTTGGCGAGAATACCGCGATCGTACTTGAGATTTTGCCCCACTTTCAGCAGGCTTTCGTCTTCCAGTAGCGGTTTGAGCAGTTCCAGTACACGCTCACGGGCGATTTGCTCCGGCGCATCGAGATAATCATGGGCAACCGGAACGTACGCCGCTACACCGGGTTCGATAGCAAACGATAGGCCAACCATATTGGCAGAGATATTATCGAGGCTGTCCGTTTCCGTATCAAATGCAAACAACGGCGCTTTCTTCAGCTTTTCGATCCACGTCATCAGCGTTGCTTCATCCAGAATGGTGACGTAGTTTTCTGCCGATAGCGTAGCGGCCGCGTCTTCCTCTTCAGGCTCAACGGCTGCGGCTTGCTTTGGTTTCGCCGAAGGCTTGCTGCCCTTCGCCTGCATCCAGGTGCCAGACTCCACATCGGTGATCCAGCGCTTAAATTCGTACTGTTTAAACAGTGCTAACAGTTGATCCGCTGCCGGTGGCTCCACGGTAAGCTGATCGCAGGTTAGCTCCAGCTCAACGTCCGTTTTGATAGTTGCCAGCTTATAAGAGAGGTAGGCCAGGTCTTTGTTCTGCTCAAGCTTCGCCGCCATGGTTTTTGCGCCACGGAAGGTTAACCCGGCAATTTTTTCCGGCTCACCATACAGCGTATCCAGGCCGCCAAGACCTTGCAGCAGCGCCTGCGCCGTTTTCTCACCCACGCCCGGCACGCCAGGAATGTTATCCGATGAGTCACCCATCAGCGCGAGGAAATCGATTATCAGCTCCGGCGGAACGCCATACTTCGTCACCACTTCATCAGGGCCAAGGATGGTGTTGGTCATGGTATTGATAAGCGTAATACCTGGCGTAACCAACTGCGCCATGTCTTTATCACCGGTACTGATAAGCACCGCTCGACCCGCTTTTTCAGCTTCACGCGCCAGCGTACCGATAACGTCATCCGCCTCAACGCCGGAAACCGCAAGCAGCGGTAAGCCCATCGCCTTCACCATGGTATGCAAAGGTTCAATTTGCGCGCGCAGGTCGTCCGGCATTGGCGGACGGTGAGATTTGTAATCCTCAAACAGTTCATCACGGAAGGTTTTCCCTTTCGCATCAAATACCACCGCAGCGTGGGTGGGCTGATACTGGAGGATCAGGCTGCGCAGCATATTCAGCACGCCATACATCGCGCCTGTTGGCTCTCCTGCGCGATTAGTCAGCGGAGGGAACGCGTGATATGCCCGATAGAGATAAGAGGAGCCATCTACGAGGATAAGTGGATTTTCAGGGATCTGAACCATAATTTCCGTGCCTGTTTATCAGATTATGGATAAAGGATGCCACAGACAGCATGAAAACATGAATTTTTCGCCAAAATAACGCGAAAAGATTTAGAGATCCGCGCGATCGCACGCAAAATAAATTGTGGATAAGTTTGTGAATAGTTTTATTTTACTGATAACAATGAATATGTAACGTACAATTAAATGAAAAATAGTCATTTACTTTCAATTGGTTACTTGAAGATCACATTAAGAAAAAGCGATCTGGTGATAATTCACACTATGTGGATAGACATAACGGCATTTTTTCTATTCTGCTAAGACCCATCATTTGGCGCGTTTTCTGGTAAAATCCGTCTCTTGTGCCCTTTTATATGCGCACGTTAAATAACTAACTATCTGAATAAAAAAACTATGTCGAGATTGCTCGCTGCGATAACGCTGCCCATAAGTATCGCACTCACCATTTTACTGACCATTTTATGCTCCGTACCGATTATTCTCGCCGGTCTTATTAAACTCATTTTACCGGTTCCGGTCATCTGGCGTTCTGTCTCGGTATTTTGCAATTTCATGATGTACTGCTGGTGCGAAGGGCTGGCCGCACTTCTGCATCTCAACCCCTGGCTGAAATGGGATATTCAGGGGCTGGAAACGCTAAGCAAGAAGAACTGGTATCTGCTTATCTGCAACCATCATAGCTGGGCGGATATCGTAGTACTGTGCGTTATTTTCCGTAAGCACATCCCCATGAATAAGTATTTCCTCAAGCAGCAGTTGGCTTGGGTGCCATTTATGGGGCTGGCCTGCTGGGCGCTGGATATGCCATTTATGCGCCGCTATTCCCGTAGTTATCTGATACGCCATCCAGAAAGACGCGGAAAAGATGTCGAAACGACCCGCCGCTCTTGTGAGAAATTCCGCGCACATCCCACCACTATTGTGAATTTTGTCGAGGGCTCGCGTTTTACCCCAGAGAAACGGCTACAAACGCGTTCACCGTATAAGAACTTGCTGCCACCAAAGGCCGCTGGCATTGCAATGGCGCTGAATGTGCTGGGGGCGCAGTTTGATAAGTTGCTGGATGTCACGCTGTGCTATCCAGAAAACGACAGTACGCCGTTCTACGATATGCTGAGTGGGAAGTTGACGCGTATTGTGGTGAAAATCAATCTGCGCCCTATTGAGCCAGATTTGCACGGGGATTATGTCGGTGATAAAAACTTTAAGCGCCGTTTCCAGCTCTGGTTAAATACGCTGTGGGAAGAGAAAGACCAACAAATTGAAGCAACGAAAGCAGAATACAAAAACGCCGGTCAATGACCGGCGTTTTCCTTTTTTATTTCTTCTCAATGAGCTGTTTAACAGTATCAGCATACTGAGCCACAAAGACATCCATATTGCTGGTGTCCATACCCTGTGGGTTCAGTTGGTATTTACCGTTAACAAACATCGCTGGCACGCCTTGCAGTTGCATATCCGCAGCCGCTTTTTCTTGCTGAACAACCAGTGATTTCACGACAAAGCTGTTCCAGGCGGCATCGTAATCTTCACCCTTCACGCCCGCGTCAACGAAGACCTTACGGATATCAGCAACGCTTTGAACGGACTGAGTTCTCTGTACGGCTTCAAACATCGGAGCCGTAATCTTGTCTTCAACGCCCAGTGCGATTGCTACAGCCCACGCCTGAGTCAGATCTTTGCCCAATGGGCCAAGGAACTCTACGTGGTACTTAATCATTTTGGTGCCTTCAGGAAGTTTTTTCTTCACGCTGTCGGAAACGTGCAGTACTTCCTCGAACTGATAGCAATGCGGGCAGTAGAAGGAGAAAAACTCCAATACCTGCGGCTCACCAGCAATCGGTTTATCAATAGTAACGTACTGTTTGCCTTCGGTAATCTGAGCAGCAGATGCGCTGAATGCCAGAATCATACCTGCCAGCGCAAGCCAAACCTTTTTCATAACTCACTCTCTCCTGACTGTGTCGAATTAATACATTGGCGTTAGCTGAAGAGGGGGTTCATGTAGAACCTTTACCTGCTCAACAAAAGTAGCAATCTGCCGATGCCAGAAATCTTCCCCAGTTAACCAGGGGAAATTTTTCGGAAATGCAGGGTCATCCCAACGCCTGATAATCCAGGCAAGATAATAAACCAACCGCATCGCACGTAAAGGCTCTATCAGTGCCAATTCGTCTGAATTAAAGCGACTGAACTCTTCATAGGCCTCAACGATCATTTCAAGCTGCATACGTCTCTCGGCAAGAGAACCATTCAGCAACATCCATAAGTCCTGAATCGCGGGGCCGTTACGCGCGTCGTCGAGATCGACAAACAGCGGGCCATCGCGCCAAAGGATATTCCCTGCATGGCAGTCGCCGTGTAAACGCAGCGAGTCAAAACGCCCGTGCCACTGCCCCATCACCACATCAATCAGGTCATCAGTAGCTTGCAGGAACTTGTCTTTTAAACCGGCAGGGATCAGCGCTGAGCGCTCAAATACGGCTCGCGGTTCAATAAGATACTCTTTAACGCCAATATCAGGACGAGCAGTAAAGTGAGATTTTCGCCCTGTCTGGTGCAGACGGCCAAGGTAACGCCCGACCCATTCCATTTGATCCAGGTTATCGGACTCAAACTGGCGGCCACCGAGGCTTGGGAATACGGCAAAGTAGAAACCGTCATGAGTCAGCAGCGTTTGGTCATTAAATACGATAGGCGCGGCAACAGGAACATCGTCCTGTACCAACTCAAGCGCGAACTGGTGCTCTTCAAGAATCTGGGCAACAGACCAGCGCTCAGGGCGATAAAACTTCACCACCATGCGGCGACGGTCTTCATCCTGAAATTGGTAAACCCGGTTCTCGTAGCTATTTAGTGGGGTGAGACCAGAATCAACCCGGATACCCTGTTCGAATAGGGCATCGATAATGGTATCCGGGTGGAGAGTCTGGAAAGTGAAAGCCTTGTCGTTCATCCTGACATCCGATAACGATACGAATGGTGCAGGATATCATTTCACAGTGGGTTGAGCGGTAGTGCTTACAACCTTTTACTCTTTTATTACGCCACGCGCACGCAGCAATGCAGTTTTGAAGTCTTCTTCATAATCTTTCTGAATACCAGGAATTACCGCGTCTTTCGCGGAGTCGCGCATTTTCAGATGGTAGATCAGAATATCGTCCGTTAGATCGGCCAATTCACCGTCATAACCTGACTCCTTGGCCAATTTCTGCAAAAATTGCAGTAAATTTAGCTCTGGCTCTTTCTGCCAGGCTGGCTGGAGGAGTTCAATAACTTCGTTCAGACGTTTACATTTCATGGTCGTGCTCCTTACGCTTGATAGGGATACGTTAGCAGGGTAAACCACACAATAAAAGAGGCGATATGGTGAATATAGAGGGCCAGGTAACCGGCGTTGTGTTGGCAGGTGGCAAAGCGTCCAGAATGGGCGGGCAGGATAAAGGATTAATGCCGCTGAACGGCAGACCCTTGTGGCTGCACGTGGCTGATTGTTTGCGCCCGCAGGTTGATAGCTTAGTCATTAGCGCAAATCGCAATCTGCAAACCTATCAAGCAAGTGGATTACCCGTGATAGCCGATACGTTACCGGGCTTTCCTGGGCCGCTGGCGGGTATTTTATCCGTGATGCGTCAAGCACCTGGAGAATGGTTTCTCTTTTGCCCTTGCGATACACCGTTTATTCCCAACACATTATTTACTCGTTTAGAGGCAAAGCGTAAAGACGCGCCGGTGGTGTGGGTGCTCGATGGGGAACGCGACCACCCCGCAGTAGTGCTGGCTCATCGCAGCCTGGCGGCACAAATCGAGGATTATTTGGCTCGAGGAGAGCGCCGAGTCATGGTCTTTATGCGCAAAGCTGGCGGCCATTCGGTAGATTTTAGCGACATGAAAACGGCTTTTCGCAACATCAATACTCTGGATGATTTACAGCGAAATCAGGAGAAGCAATGATCCCGCTATTAGCGATTGCCGCATGGAGTGGTACGGGAAAAACCACGCTACTCAAAAGGTTGATCCCTGAATTATACCGCCGGGGTATTCGTCCAGGCTTGATAAAGCATACACACCACGATATGGATGTCGATAAACCGGGAAAGGATAGCTATGAATTACGTAAAGCCGGTGCGGCACAAACCCTGGTCGCCAGCCAGCAACGCTGGGCATTGATGACCGAGACGCCAGATGAAGATGAATTAGATCTCGCTTTCTTGGCCAGCAGAATGGATACGTCAAAGTTAGATTTAATTCTGGTTGAGGGGTTCAAGCATGAAGAGACAGCCAAAATTATACTGTTTCGCCGGGATGCGGGGCATAGTCAGGAAGAGCTGGTGATCGATTCCCATGTGATCGCGGTGGCCAGTGATACACCAGTGGATGTTGATGTTCCGCTGCTAGGTATTAATGATATCAATCAGATAGCAGATTTTATCGAGCGGTGGATGCTAGCGTAACGCTAGCGGGCAAATTTGAACACCGTGACGCTGCACTCTGCAGGCCGGATAAGGCGTTCACGCCGCCTTCCGGCAACGCTGTGCTCCGCCCGTCACCGGCGACACCACGCTTTCTGACCTGTTCCGCACACGCAAAAAGCCCATCCGTCAGGATGGGCTTCTTCACTAATTGATGTCTGGCAGTTCCCTACTCTCGCATGGGGAGACCCCACACTACCATCGGCGCTACGGCGTTTCACTTCTGAGTTCGGCATGGGGTCAGGTGGGACCACCGCGCTACTGCCGCCAGGCAAATTCTGT
>JBOFJM010000042.1:0-2143 GCA_051656825.1 Kluyvera sp. | reverse complement strand
CCAGACAGCCATGCATCCATTTTATCTTTTGCCTGAGCGGTATCCCACATGGCGGTATCCAGCTGCAACTGTTGGGTTTTCAGGCCCTTATCGTTCAGCTCTTTGATAACGTAGGTGGTACGTGCTTCAGCGTCCGGGTGACCCGGCTCGCCTTTCAGCAGCACAAACTGAATCTGCCCGTCTTTGTTCAGATCCCAGCCTGGGTTCGCCGCCCAGTGTTTAGCAATCAGGTCGCCCTGAATAATGCCGGACTCTTTTGAGTCAGTGCCGACATAATAGGCTTTATCGTAGCTATCCAGCGCTTTACGTGAAGGTTCTTTGTTGAAGAAAACGATAGGCACATTCTGACCGCGCGCTTTTTCAATGACCGTGCCTGCCGCCGCCGGATCGACCAGGTTAATCGCCAGTGCTTTCACGCCTTTTGCCAGCAGAACGTCAATTTGGTCGTTCTGTTTGGACTGGTCGTTTTGCGAGTCATTCATCAGCAACTGAACGTCTGGTGCCGTTTTCGCGTCTTTCTCAATCGCCTTACGTACCACAGACATAAAGTTATCGTCGTATTTATAAATCGTCACACCAATACGGGTATCCGCAGCGTGCGCCGCAGCACCGAAAAACAGGCTGGCCATCAGGGCAGACAGAGTAAACACCTTCTTATTCATGGTATCTCCGGTTTTATTATGCAGGGTAGTTCGGGTGTCAATAGTCGGCGGGTAACGTTAATTGAATGTTACTACCCGACGAAATTCACTGATTAAACTTTGTTCTTCCGTGTAGGGTAACGATCCAGAGTACGCTTTAAACTGTTATTGCAGCGTGCACACGCTATAAAAAGTGATTAATCACCGTTACATTGTGTTTCAGCCTGACAAACGCTGCCATCATAGCGATGGCAATGTTAACGATCTGTGAAATTACTCACAGATTGAAAACGGTTACATACGGTTAACAACTTAGTTCGTGATGGGATGCACAAATTGCCGCTGAGCGACCGAATGACGCCGCACCAGCGTCGGCATAAAACAGTGTGTAGCCTCGCTATCAATCTTGCCAGCCGCCCCCAGCAGCGCCAGTTCCGTCGCCTGTTTTGCCATTGAAATAATCGGGTAACGCACGGTGGTGAGCTGCGGATCGGTGTAGCGCGCTATCGGAATATCATCAAAACCAATCACTGAAACCTGCTGTGGCACGGCAATGCCGTTGTCTTTCAGCGCACTGAGCGCCCCGGCCGCCATGCTGTCGTTGTAGGCAAATACCGCCGTCAGCCCGGCATTGCGCCCAAGCAGTTCTACCATCGCCGCTTCTCCCCCCGGCATATCGGGCGTGCCCGTCCCGACCCAGCTTTCAGCGGCAATAATCCCCTGCTCGTGAAGCGCGCGCGTCCACCCTTCCCTGCGCATATCATCATCTTCAATATGATGGCTCGAAGCGAGATAGCCGATGCGCTGGTGACCGTAGCTCAGTAACATTCGTGTGCCCATTAGCGCGCCACTGACGTTATCAAGACACACGCAACGATGGGCATAGCCAGGAACGATACGGTTGATTAACACCATGCCGGGCATTTGCGCCATAAACTCGCTTAATTCCCGATCGCTTAAGGCTTTGGAGTGGACAATCAGCGCGCTACAGCGCTGGCGGATCAGCACTTCAATGGCATGACGCTCTTTTTCTGCTTCATGGTAGCTGTTGCCGATAAGGACATATTTTTGATGCTGTTGGGCAACCGTATCGACCGCTTTCACCAGTGCGCCAAAAAAGGCATCCGAGACATCCATCACCACCACGCCAATGGTATCGCTGACCTGCGTTGCTAGCGCTTGTGCATTCGCGTTCGGGCGATAACCCAGGGCGGTAACTGCGCCCATCACCCTGTCACGGGTCTCCTGGCTCACCAATGCGCTGTTGTTCAGCACCCGTGAAACCGTCGCAACAGAAACGCCCGCCAGGCGGGCAACATCACGAATGGTGACCATACTCACCGCCCGGTAGAAAATAGTTGCAGTTCACGTTACACCTCCTATGTCCAGCAAGAGCGCTATTCTGGCAGTGTGTTTACGGCAACTACGTGAGAAGGGTCACAGCGATGGAAACGGTTACATCCATTTTGTTAATGGTTGTGATCCAGATCGTTATCTAAATG
>JBOFJM010000041.1:0-1582 GCA_051656825.1 Kluyvera sp. | reverse complement strand
TGCTGTTTAGCCAGGCAAGGTCTGGCAGGGTTAATGTGCCGTTGGTCATGGAATGTACCAGCGGTGCGCTGCCGTCTACCAGGCTGTTTACCAATAGCGCGATAGGGATAACGAACAATAAAAATAACAGTAACGTCATCACCAATACGGCGAGTGAACGTCGGCCAAAAAGGCGGCGTTGCAGCCAAATTAGCACCGGCCAGGTGGCAATAACGATGGTGGATGCCCAGGCGAATCCCAGAATAAATGGCTGCACAATCCATAAACAAGCGATGATCATCAGCGCTATAAACAGCACTGATAGCAGTATTTGTGGAATATCACGAGGCCGAGGAATCGTGTTCATAAATAAGTTTTACCTTCTGTTGCTGGTCAGACGTTTGACTCAGCGTAAATCCATTCATTGATAATAATATCAATAAATTCCCGCCGCTGATTCTGCGACAAAAACTACCGGGCGCATAAGAAAAAAATGTGATAAAACGATAACTGCACAACGCAAACGATTAATTATCTATCCACATCATCTTTACCGTCTGCCGCTCGCGTGCAGTCTGGTGAGATTTTGTGCGTACAACACAACACTCAGAAAGGGTCAAACGTAATGATCCCACAGATTTCCCAGGCACCTGGCGTGGTTCAGCTGGTGCTGAATTATTTACAAGCACTGGAGCAACAAGGTTTTACCGGCGATACCGCCACCCGATACGCCGACCGGCTGACGATGGCGACCGATAACAGTATCTACCAGCTTCTCCCTGATGCGGTAGTATTCCCTCGTTCCACTGCTGATGTCGTCCTGCTAGCGCGCCTGGCAGAAGATGAACGCTTTAAATCCCTGATTTTCACACCACGCGGCGGCGGCACGGGTACTAATGGGCAGTCGCTGAATCAGGGCATCATTATTGATATGTCCCGCTATATGAATCGCATCATTGAAATCAACCCGCAAGAGGGATGGGTGCGCGTTGAAGCGGGGGTCATTAAGGATCAGCTTAATCAATATTTGAAACCTTATGGCTATTTTTTTGCACCGGAGCTGTCAACCAGTAACCGCGCTACGCTCGGTGGGATGATTAATACCGATGCCTCTGGGCAAGGTTCTCTGGTATACGGTAAAACCTCCGACCATGTGCTTGGTGTTCGTGCTGTGCTGCTGGGCGGCGATATTCTCGATACCCAGCCTGTGCCAGTGGCGCTGGCTGAAACGCTGGCGAAAGAGCAGTCGGCGGCGGGGCGAATCTATCGCACCGTCTATGAACGCTGCCGCGATAACCGCCAACTGATTATCGATAAATTCCCCAAACTGAACCGCTTCCTGACCGGCTATGATCTACGCCATGTGTTTAACGACGCGATGAGCGAATTTGACCTCACCCGCGTGTTAACCGGCTCTGAAGGTACGCTGGCGTTTATCACCGAAGCGCGGTTGGACATCACGCCGCTTCCGAAAGTGCGCCGTGTGGTGAATATCAAATATGACTCTTTTGATTCAGCGCTGCGTAACGCGCCATTTATGGTTGAAGCCCGCGCGTTATCGGTTGAAACCGTGGATTCGAAAGTGCTCAATCTGGCGCGGGAA
>JBOFJM010000040.1:0-2880 GCA_051656825.1 Kluyvera sp. | reverse complement strand
TTACTACAAGCGCAATCGGGTCGCCGACGAGCGCCATGCACAGGGCTTGCAGGTGGTGCGCTTCGTGCGTCAGGTTCGACTGCGACAACCTCGGGTGGGCACTCGCAAGCTGCATTATCTGCTGCAGGGTCAGGATGATGGCGGGCTCAAGGTAGGGCGTGACAGGCTGTTTCGGATATTGGCCGAGCACCGCTTGCTGGTGCAGCCTAAGCGGGCGTATCACAAGACCACCCACAGTTTTCACCGTTTCTACCGTCATCCCAACTTGCTCAAGGCGGGGCCAGAGCAGGTCACGCCGGTGGCCCCGGAGCAGGTCTGGGTCGCTGATATCACCTATCTGCCAGCCAGGAGCGGGCCACTGTACCTGAGCCTGGTGACGGATGGGTATGACTGTTACCAGAATGCGTTGGCGGAGCGGGTGAACGGGATTTTGAAAGGAGAGTTATTGTTGCAAAGCCCGCAGGATTTAATGCAAGCGCGGGAAATGGTGCGTGAAGCGGTGGATATTCACAACACGGAGCGGCCGCATTATGCGTAGAAATACAGAACCCCCGATGCGGTACATAGGGGGTTCTGAGTAGAGAAATGCTGGCTGAAAATGTGTAAACCTATTTCAGGACTAGACACAGGTTCAATTTGCCATGCTGCAGGCAGTTGTGGGCAAAGACGGTGGCTGTAGTGCAGAGCCCTAGTTGCTAAAACATCCCGTTATCATATCAAGTTGAGTCTGCGCCAGTGGTGTTTTTCCAGCCCCCGTTGATGCTCATAGGCTAGCATCAACGGGGCAACACAACTAGGGGCTTCTCGGACATAACAAGTACAACAGGTACCTCATATGGTTTACATACTGCAAATAGCTGACTTTTCTGCGACAAAAACGCCCTATATGCAGTAGACACGGATAACCATAGAACAATAGAATTATTCCCTCATTATAGTAAAAGCAGTCTGATTGACTACGAAGATGAAGCCCCGTGTAAGCAACACGGAAGATTATTTACTAGCACTTACCACACAGAGAGCCAATGATGAATCGAGTCAATTCCATCGACTACTTAAGAGGGCTAATGGCCATTTCAATTCTTTTGTATCACTTTACCTCATGGACTATAGGCGTACCTCAATCAGAGACAATCCTTGGAAGACTTGGAATTTATGGTGTATCAATATTCTATATCGTTAGCGGTATGTCTATGTATATATCATACAAGAGTACATCATGGACAATTAAGTCAACAATTTCTTTTTTTATTAGGCGATTTGCAAGGCTCGCTCCTGTTTATTGGATTGCAATGTTCTGGTTGATATTCCTAACGGTAGCATCATCATCTGCAGGCTCTCCTTTTTTACCATTTGAACTTTCTAGAATAATTTATAATGCGACCCTTACCTTTGGAATACTTGAGCCAAAGGCATACCTTGTAACAGGTGGATGGTCTATTGGTAATGAAGTTGCGTTTTATTTGTTTTTTCCATTACTAATGCTTACAATAAAAAACAACTATCTTTTCGCCACAACAAATATCGCAATACTATGCACCTATATTTATTATGGTTTTTTTGTTATAGATTCAGGTGCAACAATAGGTGATGAATGGTTTAATTACATAGATCCACTAAATCAAGCGCTATTATTTTCAGGTGGAATTTGCATTGCGTATTTATCAATGACTCACAGTAGTCGCATCAATAACAAGTGGCATATTATCATGATTGCCACATGCGCTTTGTTTTTTGTTTTACTTCCCGGCTCAGGAAATCAAATCTCCATCATAACAGAATGGAACAGAGTCTTTTTTACAATTGTAATTCTTGCTTTATCATATTTTACATTTAACGTAAATGCAGAAGGACTGTCTATTCCAGAGAAAATTTTAAAGTTCTTGGGCGATGCTTCTTATCCTGTATACTTGTTACACGGCGTTGTTTTTGATACGGCTAGAATTTATATATTCCCACTATTAGGAGATATATCACCCGAAGCCAAATTATTTTTTAGCCTCTTTGTGTTGGTTCCTTTTTTGATTGTCATTTCATATATGACATACAAATTTATAGAAATGCCAATAATAAATTCGGCCAAGAAAATAACAGTCATTGAAAAAAACATTCTCATGCAGGACAGATGAAGAATGAAACTCAGCTTCAAACACAATAAGGCTATTTTGAATTGAAAAATAATGAAACGACTTGGCTTCAAAGCTTATAGAGATATTAGCAAGGCGCTGTTTCAGCGCCGTTTCCACAAGTGACTATATTTCCAATCATGATAGCTGTTGAGATGTTTACTCCTAATGCCATCCTCATTAGTCATTCCTTTCCCTGTATGCTCCCTCGCGTCTAACCATAAAAACATCATTAATAAACGCCCATCAGTTGATGGTGTAGTCTTTCAATTGAGACACTGACAACGTCATCGTGATGATCAACAGGGCGAAAGGTGTCATTAACATCACAAACGAACTAAAACAAATGACGATTACTTTTGTCACCTTCATACAGCTAGTGAGGAGGCTGGCAGTCTCCTATGATAGATACCATGAATAGCAGAGCCTAAAATAAGCCTATTACACTGGATTTGACCCCATAGATCCAGACACTTTTTCCCGCTTAGGGTTGTGATACCCGACTGCGCAGATATTCCCGGGGTGAATGGTATCCCAAGGCGCTGTGCGGGTGGTGCTCGTTATAATACTCAAACGCGATAGCAAAATTGCCTACCGCTGCTCGGCTATCCGGTTTTGGCATCATCTCGATATAGTCTCGCTTCATCGTCTTCACGAAGCACTCCGCTATACCGTTGCTCTGTGGGCTTCTCACCGCAGTCGTTTTGGGCTCCAACCCGATTTCTCGTGCCAACGCGCGGGTCTCATGGGCTCG
>JBOFJM010000039.1:0-2693 GCA_051656825.1 Kluyvera sp. | reverse complement strand
CCACTTTGCGGATGCGCGCGCACAGGTATAACCGAGCGTTCAGCGGTTGCCCATTGTTAATGGAATTATGCCCGGCCAGCCGTCGTGGCGCCGGGCATTAGCGTTAAGGGTGTAAACTCAGCGTCAGGTGATCGTAGGTTTTGACGACACGTTTGTTATCAGGCTCGCCCAGCGCATTGCAGACTAAAGCGTACCAATCCAGCGGAATAGCTATCTCACTTTCTGTCGGGTTGTATAAACGTACTAACGTTTTGCCGTACAACACATCAACTCCACTGATAACCAGCCCGTCCGGGAGGAGATCGAGCAACTGCCAATGCACAACCGCTAAACGTGGAATATGCAGGTCGAAATTGTCCAACCGTTGCAGACAACTGCGGTCATGCTGCCATTGCCACAGGCGTGCAGGCATACTGTAGCGCTGCTGGCGAATGGCCAGTTGCGCCGGTGAATGCGCCCCCAGACACAGAGCGAAGCTGAAATTCAGCGCGCCGGGTAAGTTACCTTCCGGCGTGGCCAACCGCTGGCCGGAGGCGCGACCTGGCCGATAAAACAGATCATCTTTACCCAGTTGGCCGACGCCGCGAAACAGCGTTACCGCCAACTCCTGCCCTTGATAGGTGTACTCTTTTAGCCCATTGGTAAAAACGTGAAAGTCGGTGTGAGGGCTGAGTTGATGCATAAATGGCTCAATATCAACCGGTTTCTCCGCATAGCCAGGGAGTTCGGCGATATCCTGATTGTGTCGCGTCAACGAGCCAAACGGGATATCGGCGCGAACCCCTGTGATGGGCCTTCCGGTGTTAAAGACCAGTTGCATCCGGTGTTCTCGCACGGTGTTGTTGATAGTCAGATCACCGCGCAGAATATCGTCCTCAAGAGTTAACGTGAGCGTTATTGCAACAGGGCGGAGCGTGCTGCTGCGCGCTTGCCTGTCCTCATTCAGCTCTTCCGGCAGCATCAGTTCAGCACTCAGACACATCACCTGTTGCTGTTGATGCTGGCGAATTTCACATAGCGTGAAGTGAGGGAACGTTTGCCCGATGTCGCTGGATAACGGTGAAAAATCGTAGAGATCGCCGTCATCACTGATGTCATGCAGTGCGGGCAACGGCTCCAGTGTGCGCCCCGTGGTTTTCTCGGTGAATACCAATTGGTTTTGCCGCAGGTGAAGGCGGTAGTAGTCATTTTCAATCGACTGAGCGTCCGGGGATATCACGGGCTTACAGGTGGGCTGTTGGCTTGAGGTGACATAAAAGACGGCGATGCCCAGCGGAGGGACGGGGACGTTCAGGAGATCAAGCGTGTTTTCGTAGTACCAGGCCTGTTGTTCCGTTTCCACTTCGCCGTCCGGCGTCAGGAGTACGTGGCGTGACAAACGAATCTGTCGCTGTTGATGGACGACCACACGCAACGGGTCACCAGCCTCGTTGCATAAGGTGAAGTCGGCGTCTGGGGTTATCAATATTTGCTGGTGCAGATCTACGCTGTGGCTGCTGCTACCGTTGCTGACCAGGAAGCGGTAGTTTTTGTCGGCGGCGATGTTAGCCAGCATTTGTCGGGCGTGCAGGCTAAATATCGCCTCGCCAATTTGCTGCGCCTGTCGGCAGCGGTGCAGCACGTCGCGGTTAGTTTCATCACTGTTGCAGCCGCCCATGCTGTCGTGAGCGTGTGACTCCAGCAGCCAGCGCCATGCCTGCTCAAGCATCTCATCGCCGCCTTCAAAGCCGTTGCGCCGCGCCAGCGCCAGCATTGGCTCGGCCAGATAAATCAGGCAACGCTCGGCATCGGCGTTGGCTTTTTTGATGTCATAGCGAGAGGAACCGATGCTTTTATGCACTCTGGCAAGCCGTGGAATACGAAATTCACCGCGCCATAGCGGCAAGGATTGATTATCGAGAGCGGCAAAATAGCGCTCGTAACTGCTGACCTGCCAATGGTCGTCGCTGAGAAGGTTGATTGCCGCAATCAGCTTATCGAAATCCGCATCACAGCTCACCTGGTCGCCGCCAATCGGGCACAGCAAGTGCGCCGAGTGCGTGAGCTTTTTCATTCGCGCTACCAATGGGAATGTCTCTTCGGCAAGATGGGCTGGCCGGAAGTTACGCCAGCGCCCGCCGCGCTCAGGATGCGCCAGCGAGTAGCCAAACGGTGTGATTGCGGTAATCGCACGGTCACCGTTTAGTGCCTCCCAGCACAGTTCGGTTGGGCCCATCACCTGCGGATCGTAGCCACGACGTAGCAGAATATGTCGAAGGCCGAAGGCGCGGGCAATTTGCGGGAGCTGTGCGTGGCTGCCAAAAGAGTCCGGCAGATACAGAACGGACATGCAGTAACCGGCCCGTTGTGCGTGGTGAATACCTATGCGAAGATTGCGAAACATCGACTCAGTGGTGATGTTGAACAAGTCTGGCTGGGTGTACCACGGGCCAATCAGTAGCCGTTTTTCCTGCACCAACTTTTGCGCGCGCGAGGACATCTCCGGCTTCAGGCGAATAAAATCGTCATACAGCGAGCTTTGCCCATCAAGGTGAAATACAAAGTGTGGGTTGGCTTCCAGCGCCACAATCAGTTCATTGAATGCCTTCAGGGCGAACAGTTGGGTATCGAGGGTGGAGAAGTACCATTCGCGGTCCCAATGAGTGTGAGAAACCGCGTGGATAGTGCGGGCGTCCGTCATTGCATACTCTCCA
>JBOFJM010000038.1:0-8166 GCA_051656825.1 Kluyvera sp. | reverse complement strand
TCACCGTGTTTTTCTGCAACCGGCAGGTGCGTATGACCATAAACCAGCACATCGCCAGAAGCCAACGGCGGGAGATTATTGGGGCTATAAAGATGCCCGTGGGTCAGAAACAAGCGCTGATGCTCGGTGAGCACCTGCTGCCAGGGCGCGGTGATAGGAAACTGCAACAGCATCTGATCCACTTCGCTATCGCAGTTGCCACGAACGGCAATGATACGCTCAGCGACCGCATTCAGCCGCTCGGCAACCTGTGCAGGAGCGTAGCCTTCCGGTAGTGCATTACGCGGCCCATGATTGAGCACGTCGCCCAGAATAACCAGCCAGCGAGCGCCACTTTCAGCAAACAGCGTCAGTACGCGCTCGGTAGCGGGTAAAGAGCCGTGAATATCCGATGCAAACATCAGTTTCATTAGTCAAATCCCCACAATGATAAGCCCTCATTATCATAATGGATTACATCACTTTTTTCAGCCTGCACGTTTGGCCGAAAGCGCCACATAACGCTGAACCGACGCCCGCTGCCACTGAAAAGTGGCATAGTCAGCAAGCGGTTCTGGTACATCATCGCCATGCAGCACCAGACGGTTAAGCATTAACGCCAAATCGGTATCGGCAATACACCATTCACCAAACAAATTCTGCTTGCCGTGGGAGAGAAGTGTACTGGCGGTGTCAAACAGTTTAGCCGCGCTTTGGCGGCCTGCTTCACTCAAAGGTGCTTTTTTCTCGGCGGCGAAAATGACTGCGGTCGAACGCTCCTCACGAATAGGCATTAAATCACTGCGTAGCCACGCCTGAACCTGGCGGGCAAGCGCGCGTTTTTGCTTATCATGAGGGTACAACCGCTCCCATTGTGGCGGCGCAAACTGTTCATCGAGGTATTCGGTAATGGCGGAGGATTCGCCAAGGACAAAGCCGTCAACCTCGATCAACGGCACACGGCGGGTTGTGCCGTAACCTTTCCAGCCTGACTGTAAATGCTCACCAAGGCTCAAATTGACCGTGTTGAGCGTGAACGGCAGCCCTTTTTCCTGGAGAGCAACATAGACGGACATCACATAAGGCGAGAAAAAATAGGAATCAGACCAAAGCGTTATCACAGGCTGGCTCATAGCGACCTCAATCACAGGCTAGAAATACACGAATGAGGGGCGCGGCCCCCCGCGTCCCTCTGGCAGAACAGCCAACATAGCCTGTCTATTCGGCGATGTCACTGGCCGACAACATGAGGATTTTGCATACGCATGTCACACGGTGAGATATATCGCTGGCAGTGGGAACGCCGCCAGCAAAAGTTTATCATCAACGTGGCGGCCTACGGCTGTACTATCCCAGACACCGCCACGTATTCGTTTATTGAACTGGCGCACGAACGGAATACCCATCGCACGCTGCCGCGCTGAAGATGCTTTAGTGTATGATGAACTGGACAACAATAATTAAGGAGAATACCTGCAATGTCTCAGTCCAACGCGGTTATCCGCATTAAAAATTTACGCCTGCGCACGTTTATCGGCATTAAGGACGAAGAGATCGCTAACCGCCAGGATGTGGTTATCAATATTGAAATTCGCTATCCGGCAGACAAAGCGCGCAACAGCGAAGACATTAACGATGCGCTGAACTACCGCACCATCACAAAAAGCATTATTCAGCACGTAGAGAATAACCGTTTCTCTTTGCTGGAAAAATTAACGCAGGATGTGCTCGATATCGCACGTGAACATCATTGGGTCACCTATGCTGAAGTCGAGGTCGATAAACTTCACGCGCTGCGCTATGCCGACTCGGTGTCTATCTCCTTGAGCTGGCAACGCTAAGCGCCCCTGTGGGAGGTCGCATGAGAATTCTGCTAACCGGCGGTACTGGGCTGATTGGCCGCCACTTAATTCCGCGTTTACAGGCGCTCGGGCACACGATTTGCGTGGTCACTCGCTCGGTGGAGAAGGCGCGCCAGACGCTCGGCGACAACATCGAGCTGTGGTCTGGGCTCCAGCATGTTTCCTCTCTCGACGGTTTCGACGCCGTGATTAACCTCGCGGGTGAGTCGATTGCCGACAAACGCTGGACGCCGCAGCAAAAACAGAAGCTGTGCGACAGCCGCTGGATAATGACCCAACGGCTAAGCGAGCTGATTCAGGCCAGCGACACGCCGCCTGCGGTACTGATTTCCGGCTCAGCAACCGGTTATTACGGCGATCTCGGAGAGGTGGTGGTCACGGAAGAAGAACCGCCGCACAACGAGTTTACCCACAAACTGTGCGCCCGCTGGGAGCAAATCGCCAGCACGGCGCAAAGCCCCCGCACCCGCGTCTGCCTGTTGCGCACAGGCGTAGTACTCGCGCCGCAGGGCGGTATTTTGGCAAAAATGCTACCGCCGTTTAAGCTCGGCCTCGGAGGGCCTATCGGCAGTGGCCGGCAGTATCTGGCGTGGATTCATATCGACGATATGCTCAACGCGATTTTGTGGCTGCTGGATAACGACCTGCGCGGGCCGTTTAATCTTGTCTCGCCTTACCCCGTGCGCAACGAGCAGTTCTCCCACGCGTTGGGACACGCGCTGAATCGCCCGGCGATTTTACGCGTCCCCGCAATGGCAATCCGCCTGCTGATGGGGGAGTCATCGGTACTGGTGCTTGGCGGCCAGCGAGCGCTACCCAAACGGCTTGAAGCCGCTGGTTTTGCCTTCCGCTGGTACGATCTGGAAGACGCGCTTGCGGATATTCTTGGCGCACGGAGTTAAGCGCAGCGCTTCAGGGCCAGCCTTCCGCTGGCCCTTCCCCCACTCATAGCTGGAACCCTGCTCGCATTTCAACCATCACGCATCCCCACCTTCATGTTAAACGTGAAGCGGCTTCCAACGTCCCACCGTTAATTTTGTCATAACCCCCCGCAGCGCGATGGGCGCAAACGGCATGTTGACAACCGTCAACAAACGGCGAATACTCCACGGGACACATTGATGAAGGAACATCCAGATAAACATATCCGAGCCGCCATTCATTACGCGCTGAAGCGCGGGTGGCTGTTTATTGACGGCGGTAAAAGTGCTCACTGTTTTGGGCGGCTGAAATGCGCAACGGCAGATCACCGCGAACATATGATGAGTATCTGGTCAACGCCCGCAGTGCCTGTCAACCACGCACGGCAAATTATGCGCATGGTTGATCGCTGTACGCGTGTCCATTGATAACCACGAGAGGCAAGGCAATGCCATTATTTAATTTCACGCTGACGCTTTCAGGCGTTACGCGACATACCCCACAATTAGAAGAGTCCCTGTACGCCGCCCACTGCGACGATGCGTTAATTTGCTTTTACGGCACAGCGGTGTATCTCGATTTTGACCGCGACGGCGTCACGTTGGAGCAGGCCATTTTATCCGCCATCCAGGATATTGAATCCGCCCCGTCGCTAAATGCGCGCGTCGAATCCGTAGACTCCACGCTGGTCGGCCTTAGCGATATCGCTGAACTTTCCGGGGTTTCCCGCCAGGCTATTTCGCTGCTCAAAGATGGCGCGCGCGGAGCCGGTCAATTTCCCGGGCCAATTCAACGGGTGAAAGGAAGTTCGCCACTTTGGCGCTGGAAAACCATCGTCGATTGGCTGGTTGCAGAAGGCCGCATAGACCGCCAATCTCCCCTGGTCGCCCATGCCCAAACGTTGGATAGTCTTAATCTGGCGCTACAGCTGCGCGCCTCTCAGGAGCGCAATACCGTTATGCACTACGTCCAGCAGCTAAGCCATATAGCAGCCAATAAGCGCTAACACCATGTTATTACGCTTTTTGTGGTGCTAAGGTAGGCCAACTGACTTCGTACTACGGCAGACTTTATGGTTACACTCACCACTCCTCGGCTACGGCTTTCGCCGTTCAATGAACGCGATTGGCCTTTTTTCCTCCAGTTACGGCAGAACCGCGAGGTGATGCGTTTTATGGGGGAGATCCTTGATGAGGCGGCGCTGCGCGCGGTATTCAGGCTGCGCTGCGAGGAAGCTGGTATTTTCGTTCTGCGTGATCAACACGGTACTGCACTTGGCGACATTGGCCTGCGGGTGAGCAGTAAAAACCCGCATGAAGCCGACATCGGTTACGCGTTGCTGCCACAGGCGCAGGGGAAGGGATTCGCCAGCGAAGCGCTTGGTGCTATCTGCGAGTATGGATTTAACCAACTGTCGCTATGGGCCATCAATGCATGGGTTTTAGGGGATAATCATGGCTCGGCGCAGCTGCTGGAAAAACACGGCTTTACGCGCACCCAAGTGCTGGAAAAAGCCTATCAGATAGACGGCGTGTACTACGATGATTGGGTTTATCGGCGGGAAAACGCCCTTACGCATCCATAAGGGCGGGTAATATTTACTTGAGCGCTCCGCTAAGAAACTGTTGCAGGCGCGGGCTTTTCGGTTGACCAAAGACCTCATCCGGGTGACCTTCTTCTTCAATTTTCCCCTGATGCAGGAAAATCACGTGGGAAGAGACATGGCGGGCAAAGCCCATTTCATGCGTCACCACCACCATCGTTTTCCCCTCTTCCGCCAGTTGCTGCATGATCCGCAGCACCTCGCCCACCAGCTCAGGATCAAGCGCGGAAGTTGGCTCATCAAACAGCAACACTTCCGGTTCCATCGCTAAAGCGCGGGCAATCGACACGCGCTGCTGCTGCCCACCGGACAAATGCACCGGATATTTCCCCTGCTGACGCTCGTCAATGCCCACTTTGGCGAGATATTTCATCGCGCGGTCACGGGCCTCTTGCTTGCTCAAGCCCAGCACCTGAATAGGCGCTTCCATCACGTTCTCCAGCACCGTCATATGGCTCCAGAGGTTGAAGTGCTGGAACACCATCGTTAAGCGAGTACGCAGCAGGCGTAGCTGATTTTTATCCGCCACTTTCAGTTGCCCATCGCTATCACGCACCAGGCCAATGTTCTGCCCGTTGACAATAATCGTCCCTTCACTCGGTTTTTCGAGGAAGTTAATGCAGCGCAGAAATGTGCTTTTACCCGAGCCAGACGAACCGATAATGCTTATCACATCGCCAGCATTGGCCTGGAGTGACACGCCCTTCAGCACCTCATGCTCACCGTAGCGTTTGTGCAGGTCAATTACGTTTAGTTTTTTATCAGCCATCATGTTCTCAGTGCGTAGAAGACGGTTTCACATGCTGAAGCCAGCGTTTTTCCGCTTTGCGGAACAGGCGAATCAGCACATAAGAGATAATCAAATAAAGCACAGCCGCAATGCCGAAGGCGGTAAACGGCTGATAGGTTGCGGAGTTAATATCGCGGGCAATTTTCAGCAAGTCCGGCACGGTGGCGGTGAAGGCCAGCGCAGTCGAGTGCAGCATTAAAATCACTTCATTGCTGTAAGCCGGCAGCGCAATGCGAAGCGCCGACGGCAAAATAATGCAGCGATACAATTTAAACGGCGAGAAGCCATAAGCCCGTGCCGCCTCAATTTCCCCCGCCGGAACCGCGCGAATCGCTCCGGCAAAAATCTCGGTGGTGTACGCACAGGTATTGAGCGTTAACGCCAGCACCGTGCAGTTCAGGCCGCTGCGGAAAAAGGCATTCAGCAGTTCCGTGCCCTTGACGATTTCAAGCGTATACATGCCGGAGTAAAACACCAGCAACTGCACATACAGCGGCGTGCCACGAAAAATATAGGTAAACAGCCAGACCGGAAATTTAATGTAGGGATTGCCAGAGACACGCGCGATAGCCAAAAAGAGCGCCATCACGCCGCCCATCACCACCGACAGCACCAGCAGCCATAAAGTGATAGCCACGCCGGTAAAACGGTAGCCGTCTGTCCACAGTAGCGCTTTCCAGTATTCTTGAATGATTTCAATCACAGGTCAGCCCTCTTTACGCCTACGGAATAGCGGCGTTCGAGCAGCAGCAATACGCCATTAGAAACGGTGGTAAATAGCAGGTAAATCGCCCCACAGACGATGGCGAAGTAGAACGGCTCCCAGGTGCTTTTGCCCGCAAGCTGGGTGGCTTTGACCACATCTTCCAGCCCCAGTAGCGACACCAGCGCGGTGGCTTTTAAAATCACCTGCCAGTTGTTGCCAATGCCCGGCAGCGCATAGCGCATCATGGCGGGAAACAGAATGCGGCGGAAGGTTTGCCCGCGCGTAAAACCAAACGCCGTGGCCGCTTCAATATGCCCACGCGGCACGGCCATAAATGCACCACGGAATGTTTCGGTAAAATAGGCCCCATAAATAAAGCCCAGCGTGATAATCCCGGCCATCATCGGGTCAATATCAAACTGCGTAAGCCCAAGAGAATCGGTCAGGACGTTAAGCGCCATTTGCAGCCCGTAAAAAATGAGCAGCATCAGCACTAAGTCCGGTACGCCGCGAATCAGCGTCGTGTAGCCTTCAAAAATAAGCGCCAGAAAACGATTAGGGGAAAGTTTTGCCCCCGCGCCCACTAAACCAATCAGCACTGCCAAAACCACAGAGCTGAGAGCCAGCTCCAGGGTCACGACCGCACCTTGAAATATAACTTGTGAAAACCCGTGCAGCATACCGCCAACCCTGTTTTTACGCCCATCGCCTCAGCCACGCCGACGCGATGGGATACTGGTGATGATTACTCGCCGTAAACGTTAAAATCGAAATACTTTTTCGCCAGCTTGTCGTACGTGCCGTCGTCACGCATTTCAGCAAACGCTTTATTCAACGCCTCACCCAGTTCGGCATCGTCTTTACGCAGGCCCATGCCAGTGCCCACGCCAAACAGCTTCTCGTCTTTAATCGACGGGCCGCCGAATTGGTAATCTTTGCCGATAGGCTGTTTCAGGAAGCCTTCACTCGCCGCCACTTCATCCTGGAATGCGGCGTCAATGCGCCCTGCGGTCAGGTCAGAATAGATATTGTCCTGCCCCTGGTAGGAGACAATTTCAATACCTTTCGCCGCCCAGTGCTCATTGCCGTAGGTTTCCTGCGTCGTCCCCTGCAATACGCCCACTCGCTTGCCTTTCAGCGTGTCGAGGTTTGGCGTAATCGGGGAGCCTTTTTTCACCACCAGACGGGAGTCTGCGGCGTACAGTTTGTCGGTAAAGGCGATTTCCTGCTGGCGTTTTTCGGTTATCGACAGCGACGACATAATGGCATCGATTTTTTTCGCTTTCAGCGAAGGGATCAGGGCGTCCAGCGGGTTTTCCACGAAGATACATTGTGTCTGGATGCGCTTACACAGCTCTTTTGCCAGCTCAATATCAAAACCCACTAATTCGCCCTGTGCATTTTTCGACTCGAACGGAGCATACGTTGGGTCAGTACCAATGCGCACTTTTTGCGGAATTGCTGCAAACGCGCTTGATGCAGAAGCAAGCGCAACGACCAGAGAAAAAGACAACGCCAGTTTTTTCATAATTATCCTTAACAGACCGTAATTCTTGTGGGTTTTTAGAAATTATCTGAGCAGTTATCGTGCCATTTTTTCGCCCATCAAGGCAAAGTATTCCGCCCTGACAAATGGCTTTTTTCTCACTGAAAACGCTTAATTATGCAATTACGCGCTACATTGGAGCAACGTGCGCACCACCGTAGTGCAGGGTCAAAAACCATGCACTACAATGATACGTTCCGCGTAGTTAGTCGCCGTAGACGTTAAAGTTAAAATACCGCTTCGCCATCTTGTCGTACGTGCCGTCAGCGCGCAGCTCTGCCAGCGCTTTATCCAGCGCGGCTTTCAGCTCAACGTCATCTTTACGCAAGCCGACGCCAGTACCATCGCCAAAGAATTTTTTGTCTTTCACCGACGGCCCGGCGAAATCAAAATCTTTCCCGGCAGGCTGTTTGAGGAAGCCTTCGCTGGCGGCCACTTCATCCTGGAATGCGGCGTCCAGACGCCCGGCAGCCATATCGGAGTAGATCAAGTCCTGGTTCTGATACGCCACAACATCCACGCCTTTGCTGCGCCAGTTTTCATTGGCATAGGCTTCCTGCGTTGAACCTTGCAGCACACCGATATGCTTGCCCTTCAGTGCCTCCAGCGTTGGCTTGATGGGCGAACCTTTTGCCGCAATCAGGCGAGAATCCGCAGCATACAACTTGTTGGAGAAGGCGATTTCCTGCTGGCGTTTTTCCGTAATCGACAGCGAGGAGATAATCGCGTCGATTTTCTTCGCTTTTAACGACGGGATCA
>JBOFJM010000037.1:0-3783 GCA_051656825.1 Kluyvera sp. | reverse complement strand
AAGCCGGTTGAAACCGTACCGCAGATTTTTGTCGACCAACAGCACATTGGCGGTTGCACCGATTTTGAAGCATGGGCCAAAGAAAACCTCGGCCTGTTTGCTTAATGCCTGCCCGACGCCCGCATTCACAGCGGGCGTTTACCTTCCCGACGCTTATCGTGCAGCAGTGAGTTGACGCATAAAAAGCACAGCGCACCGAGCGCACACCAAAATATCGCGCTGAATAACCACGCTAGCTCTTGCCAAATAGAACGGTCACTGCTCAGAAAAAGGCGCGCCAGCAGCAGGCACAGAGGCGAAGCCAGAATTGCTCCCAGCAACGGGCGCAGCACTCGACGACGCGAAGAGACGTAGCTTGCGACCGCGCCAGGGATAAGGAAAAACAGCAGACCTAACTCAGGGTTTCCAGAGGTGTGAAGCGTATCTTTTACATGCAGCATAAGCGCAGCAAAGACGGCAATAAATAATATGAAGCAGCAAATAACGCCTGCCCAACCACGTTCAGTTTTCACACGCATCTCCTAACATTATCTCTATCAAACACCCTACATCGTCCTATCGGACACCCAGTTGATAAAGTCCCCGGCATTCCTTGCCAAACTCCTTATATATATGCATAAAAGCACGCAAACCGACAAATGGGCCTGAAAAATTTTATGTAATGTGTGCTAAAAGCGATTGTTGCTAGCCGTAGCAATCAGGAACGATTAAACTACATGTCGCTATTTTTTGGTTATTCTTTGGGTACAGGATAGCAGCACACGAGCCATAACCCTTGGTCAACAGTAGACCAAATAACCATTCCTTTCAACACGTTACTGGTAAACGATAAGTTAGACTCCGTGAATATAAACGTCGCAGATTTGTTAAACGGGAATTACATCCTGTTATTATTCGTGGTATTAGCGCTGGGGCTTTGTCTTGGCAAATTACGCCTTGGCTCGATCCAACTCGGTAATTCCATTGGCGTTTTAGTTGTTTCTCTATTATTAGGGCAACAACACTTCAGCATTAACACCGATGCGCTAAATCTGGGTTTCATGCTGTTTATTTTCTGCGTGGGCGTCGAAGCCGGTCCGAACTTTTTCTCTATTTTCTTCCGCGACGGTAAAAATTATCTCATGCTGGGATTAGTGATGGTCGGCAGCGCCCTGCTGATTGCACTAGGCCTTGGCAAGCTCTTCGGTTGGGATATCGGCCTGACTGCCGGTCTGCTGGCTGGCTCAATGACCTCAACACCCGTTCTGGTGGGGGCTGGAGACACTTTGCGCCATTCCGGCATGGAAGCAGGCTTACTGGTACAGGCACAAGATCACCTCAGCCTCGGCTACGCATTGACCTACCTGATTGGTCTGGTCAGCCTGATCGTCGCCGCCCGCTACATGCCAAAATTCCAGCATCAGGATTTGCAAACCAGCGCCCAACAAATTGCCCGCGAGCGTGGCCTGGATACCGACACCAATCGTAAAGTCTATCTGCCGGTCATCCGCGCCTACCGCGTTGGGCCGGAACTGGTGGCCTGGGCTGATGGTAAAAATCTGCGCGAGCTGGGTATTTATCGCCAAACTGGCTGCTACATCGAACGTATTCGCCGCAACGGTATCCTCGCCAATCCAGACGGTGACGCAGTGCTGCAAATGGGCGATGAAATTTCGCTGGTGGGCTACCCGGACGCCCATGCGCGTCTTGACCCTAGCTTCCGTAACGGCAAAGAAGTATTCGACCGCGACCTGCTGGATATGCGCATCGTTACCGAAGAAATTGTGGTCAAAAACCACAATGCCGTCGGTCGCCGCTTAGCGCAGTTGAAACTCACCGACCACGGTTGCTTCCTTAACCGCGTGATTCGCAGCCAGATTGAAATGCCGATTGACGACAACATTGTGCTGAACAAAGGCGATGTGTTGCAGGTGAGCGGTGACGCTCGTCGCGTAAAAACCGTCGCTGACCGTATCGGCTTCGTCTCTATTCACAGCCAGGTCACCGACCTGCTGGCTTTCTGCGCATTCTTTATTGTCGGCCTGATGATCGGCATGATCACCTTCCAGTTCAGCAACTTTAATTTTGAGGTCGGCAACGCCGCCGGATTGCTGTTCGCCGGGATTATGCTGGGCTTCCTGCGTGCCAACCACCCAACCTTCGGCTACATCCCGCAGGGCGCGCTGAACATGGTGAAAGAATTTGGCCTGATGGTCTTTATGGCGGGTGTCGGCCTGAGCGCAGGTGGCGGCATCGGTAAAAGCCTCGGCGTTGTCGGCGGGCAGATGTTAGTTGCAGGGCTGTTCGTGAGCCTGATTCCAGTGGTAATTAGCTTCCTGTTCGGTGCTTACGTGCTGCGCATGAACCGCGCACTGCTGTTTGGCGCCATCATGGGCGCACGTACCTGTGCCCCAGCGATGGAAATCATCAGCGACACCGCGCGCAGCAACATTCCAGCGCTAGGCTACGCAGGGACTTACGCCATCGCCAACGTGCTGCTCACCCTCGCCGGTACATTGATAATCATCATCTGGCCAGGGCTAGGCGGCTAGCCCAATTCGGTGGGGACAAAGAAAAGAAAAAATTTTTGCTACACGGCAGAACTTTTTACCCAGGCCTGAGTCTTAATTAGTGCCACTGCTTTTCTTTGATGTCCCCATTTTGTGGAGCCCATCAACCCCGCCACCTTTGGTTCAAGGTTGATGGGTTTTTTATTGCCTGAAATTTACACATATAAAAATCAATAGGTTATAGCAACATAGCCAACCTAATGGCGACAAAATGGCGGCAGGCTCAAAGAGACAATGCCGCCTGGCCTGACATTTTAGGATGTGGTTCTACGACATTTGTTGTTTTCGGCATCGAAATGGATCGCACAAAAGTTTCGTGCGTGACAAAAGTATGGCTGCAGTTGATGTTCTGGCACTGGTTATAGCGCTCTTTAGTTGTCGCGGAGACCTGAAAACTACTGCGGGTATGAGCCGCATTTCCACACAACGGGCAAATCATCATCTTTTTGTTCCTCGCCATTTTTCCTGTATTCGCAATAATCATACCCTATTATTTCAACATGAGAACAATAAGTTCTCAAATGCGAACATCTACTCCATTTCTAAATCATCTATTTTCACTTCAAACTCCAGACTGGTCGTAAATCCATTGTCTGCTGTGATGGTATGAGTCAGCGTGGTAATGGTCCATGCGGCCTCATCAATCTGCTTTTTGAACCCCTGAACCTTTACCGGCATTTCCGTATAGAGATCGGCGCGCCCTTCTGCCAGCTGCATAGAGAATGAGGCCACCCCACGCTGCAGGCGCTCCCATTGCATTTTTGCTGCCCGTTCCGCATTGCTGCGGTTCGCATAGGTTCGACTAAGGACCAGCACGTTTTCATCCGTACCGACCAGGTAATCCCCCTGTTTCTCCTCCGGCGTTTTTGTCGTTGTGGTTTTTCGCTTCCGCTTCACCTTTACCGCTTCTTTTTTTACCGGCTCCCGCGTATGCAGCCAGCTGGCGATCACGCCGGTGTAAGCCCCACGGTCTGCCAGCGTAAACCGATGGCTGTCACCGTCTTTACGGGTAATCGTGACAACCGGCAGCGCCTTGCCGCTGGCTGTTTTGCCTTGTCCCTGCCGGAGAAACAGCAGATTGCCATCTTTCACAGACGCAATGGCGCCATACTGGCGCGCCAGCCGCATCAGGAAACTGGCGTCACTCTCGTTGGTCTGGTCGATGTGATCGACGGCTTTGTCTGTCAGGTCTTTACCCAGCGCCATTTTCAGGTTGTGGCGCCCAGCTATCTCC
>JBOFJM010000036.1:0-2981 GCA_051656825.1 Kluyvera sp. | reverse complement strand
TAAATCCGCCCGCGCGGTGAGCAGGTGTTTGTGCAAGCAGGTAATCGCCAGGTTCTGGCCTTTGATAGTCTCGCCCAGCCACTGTGGCAGGTCGGTGATGACTGACATTTCATTTTGCGACAGGCGATTCAATGGCACGCCGGTCCATTCGGCTATCACCGCTGCAATCTGTTTTTTATCGACGTGCGGGGAAACTAATAACTGTGTGTGATGCAGGGCATCCAGTTCTGCCGTTAACCGCGCCAGCCGTTCTGCGGGGGCCGTCATGTCTGCATGGTCGTTCGGCTCGGCCAGCAACTGTTGGCGCTGCGTGATAATTTCTTGTACCAATGCCTGCTGCTGATGCCAGGCCTCTTCCAGCGTCTTAAGCTCTTGCTGGGTGGCTTCATATTGTGCGTGAACTTCGTCGAGACGGGCGGTGTCCGTTCGCAGGCCGATACGGATTTCGCGCGTAAGCAGCAGGCTTTCCGCTTCACACTGGTGGCTTAATGTGGTCAGCGCCGAAATTTTCTTCGGCGGCGACGAAAGATTTATTGCGACACGGGCGCAGGCGGTATCGAGCACGTCGATGGCTTTGTCCGGTAACTGGCGGCCAGAGAGGTAACGCTCGCTTAAGCTGGCCGCCGCCTGTAAGGCCTCATCGTCAATGAGCACGCCGTGCGACTGTTCATACACCGTAGAGAGGCCGCGCAGAATAATGGTTGCTTCGGCGGCATTGGGTTCACTCACCTTTACCAGTTGGAAGCGGCGCGACAAGGCTGCGTCTTTTTCAAAGTATTTTTTGTATTCGCTCCAGGTAGTCGCGGCGATGGTTTTTAGCTCACCCCGCGCCAGCGCCGGTTTGAGCAGGTTGGAAATATCCAGGCCCCCCTGTTGATTACCTGCGCCAATGAGCGTGTGCGCCTCATCGATAAACAAAATGAGAGGCACTGGGGACGTGATGACCTCCGCCATCAGCCCCTTAAAGCGTTTTTCAAACTCGCCCTTTACCGAGGCTCCGGCCTGTAAGGCACCCAAATCGAGGGTCATAATGTCGGTGTTTTTCAGTTTGTCTGGCACTCGACCGGCGACAATACGCAACGCCAACCCTTCAATTAAGGCGCTTTTGCCGACGCCGGCTTCACCGACCACGACCGGATTATTTTTGCGGCGGCGGCAGAGGATGTCGATCATCAGGTCAATTTCTGGGTCGCGGCACAGTACCGGATCGAGCCGTCCCTGACGGGCCGCTTCGGTCATGTTTTTCGCGTAACATGCGAGCAGACTGTCGCTGGTGAGTGGCGATGTGGTGACGCTTTTTTTGTGCTCATTGTGCATCACGGTTTCCGCCGACTCTCGCGTCCAGTCGCCAAAATCCTGGCGCAACCGATCCCGGTTAATCCCTGTGAGCAACCGGGCCGCCGCAGTGGGGACATAGTGATGCGCCGAATGCAGTAGGGCCAGCAGCAGAATGCCGCTACGCAGTTCACTGACCTGCATCTCGGCAGAGGCGAGCAGCCAGGCGTCGCGCAGCCATTCAACCAGCAGTGGTGAGAATACTGGGTAACTGTCGGTGTGGCGCATGGTGGCGTAGTGTTCTACGGTCAGCGTTTGTCCCAGCGTTTCGACGCTAATCTCCGCTTTTTCCATAATCATGCGCAAATCGCAGCGGGGGATAGCTATCATCTGCAACAGCACATGCGCCACGGTAATTTCGGTGGCCTGCTGGCTCATACAGGCTGTGGCGGCCATTTCCAGCGCCTGTCGGGAAAACGGATTCAGCCGTTTTATCAACGTGGAGATATCAATCTGGATCATACGGTGTCCTTACCTGGCAAGAAGCCGGTTTAGCTGGTGGAGAATGTCCTGGGTCTGGCTGTCCAGACGCATTAGGTAAAACAGGTAAAACAGCGCCAGCACTATCGCGCCCCCGAGAAAGAGGTGTTTTATGGTCAGGCGTTTGATTAACTGATAACGTCCGGCTTGGGGGGGTTTATCCTGATGCAGTAATGGAAAGGGCGCATCGCCGCGCAGCTTATGCAGGACGTGGTACAGGCGCTGGTATATCTGTTCAAACTCACCTCCCTGAGCTTGTACCGCCACTTTGTAACGTCCACGAAAACCCAGCGAAAAACAGAGATATAGAAATTCAAGTAAATCCTGGTAGCGTTTCGGTTCGCGCAACAGGCGTTCCAGTAGAATAAACACCTTTTCGCCGCCCCAGGCTTCGTTGTGGAAATGCACCAGCAGCGACTGTTTGATCCACTCGTTTTTGTTCGACCAGCCGTTACCCAGCGCCGCTTCATCAATATAGGTACAAAGGATGTAGCGAAAGGAGACAATCACCCCCGGTTCGTAGCCTTGCTCCTGAAGCAGTTGTTCTACCGCCTGCACATCGGTGACTACCTGAGAGAACAGATGCTCCGGCATTGACTGGCTGTTCATGGTGGCGACCCGCATCACCATCCCCAGCAACGGGGTAGCAGCATCGACCATCGGATTCAGGCTATTGCCGCGAAGGGTAAGCCGATACTGGCGGCGTGAGGTTTCATCCTGTGGCTCCGGTAAAATAGCGGTCTGTTCGCTCATGGCCTTAACCTCTTATCGCCCATAGCTGGAGATCCATCTCCGGGAAGGTGCCAGAAATATGCAATGCCATCGCCCCAGCTTTCACCACGTCCTGCCAGGCGCTTGCACCTTTATCCAGATCGAAATAAACATAGCCATCGTGATAGGGAAGTTGGCGCGGTGCGGCGGTTCGCGGCGTTAGCGGTACGCCAGGCACCTGGACGCTGACCACGTTGCGGATTTTGTCCGTTGCGGCGATTTTCGACTGTTGAGTGAACTGGAGAATAATTTGGTTCTGCGGCATTCGTGCGCGTACCGCCAGCACAAAGGAACCTGACTGCAACAGCGTGGGATCGTTAACAGTAGCGATATAAACCCCATCGGAGAAGATAAGTGGCAGATTCTGCGCTCTGGGCATCAGCACTGTATTGAGC
>JBOFJM010000035.1:0-2858 GCA_051656825.1 Kluyvera sp. | reverse complement strand
ATTATGCTCGCGGGGAATAGCTATATCCTTAAACATGCGCCAAACGTGATGGGCTGTGCGGCGCTGATTGGCGACATCGTGGCGCAAGCAGGCTTACCGGCAGGCGTCTTTAACTGGGTGAATGCCACTAACGACGGCGTAACGCAGATAATTAACGACCCACGGGTGGCGGCGGTAACCGTTACCGGCAGCGTACGCGCCGGGAAAGCGATTGGCTCTCAGGCCGGTGCGGCACTGAAAAAATGCGTACTGGAACTGGGCGGCTCCGATCCCTTTATCGTGCTGAATGATGCGGATTTGGATGTGGCGGTGCAGGCGGCGGTTATCGGTCGTTATCAGAATACCGGGCAGGTTTGCGCTGCGGCGAAACGGTTTATCGTCGAAGCGGGCATTGCTGACGCCTTTACTGAGAAATTTGTCGCGGCGGCAGAAAAACTGAAAATGGGCGATCCGTGCGACGAAGCTAACTATTTAGGGCCGATGGCGCGTTTTGATCTGCGTGACGAGCTGCACCAGCAGGTGATGGCGACCGTGAAAGAGGGCGCAACGCTGCTGCTTGGCGGTGAAAAACTCGGTGACGAAGGCAACTATTATCCGGCGACCGTACTGGCGAACGTTGCGCCAACGATGACGGCATTCCGTCAGGAGATGTTTGGCCCGGTTGCCGCGATTACCGTGGCGCGCGACGCTGACCACGCGCTGGCGCTGGCAAACGACAGTGAATTTGGTTTATCGGCCACCGTCTTTACGACTGATACCGAACAAGCGCAGCGTTTTGCCGACGAACTGGAGTGCGGCGGAGTATTTATCAACGGCTACAGCGCCAGCGATGCACGCGTTGCGTTTGGCGGCGTGAAGAAAAGCGGCTTTGGCCGCGAGCTGTCGCACTTTGGCCTGCGTGAGTTCTGTAACGTGCAAACGGTATGGAAAGATCGTCGCTAGACCAAACGACGTCGCCGCGACGCTCTGCTATAATCCTAGGCCGAAAATAGCCTGTGGGCAAGGAGTGTAAGTGGCTACGGTTATCAATAATGCCATGCTGACGTCGATTCTCAACGACGTCAGGCCATTGATTGGGCAGGGGAAAGTTGCGGATTATATCCCGGCTCTGGCTTGCATCGATGGCAATAAATTGGGGATCGCTATCAGTACCGTAGACGGCCAGCATTTTAGCGCCGGCGACGCAAACGAGCGTTTCTCGATCCAATCTATTTCAAAAGTCCTCAGTCTGGTGGTGGCGATGAACCACTATCAGGCCGAGGAGATCTGGTCTCGCGTCGGAAAAGATCCGTCTGGACAACCGTTTAACTCACTTTTACAGCTAGAGATGGAGCAGGGTATTCCCCGCAACCCGTTTATCAACGCCGGAGCACTGGTGGTGTGCGATATGCTGCAAGGGCGATTAAGCGCGCCGCGCCAGCGAATGCTGGAAATTATTCGCCAGCTTAGCGGCGTGTCGGATATTGGCTACGATGTGCAGGTTGCGCGCTCGGAGTTTGAACACTCTGCGCGTAACGCCGCCATCGCCTGGCTGATGAAATCGTTCGGTAATTTCCATCACGACGTGACGACGGTACTGCAAAACTATTTCCACTACTGCGCATTAAAGATGAACTGCGTTGAGCTGGCGAAGACGTTTTTGTTCCTCGCAAATCAGGGTAAGGCTGAGCACCTCGATAAGCCGGTGATTTCACCGATGCAAACCCGCCAGGTGAATGCGCTAATGGCGACCAGCGGCATGTACCAAAACGCGGGTGAATTTGCCTGGCGCGTGGGGTTACCGGCGAAATCTGGCGTAGGTGGCGGGGTGGTGGCGATTGTGCCACACGAAATGGCGATTGCCGTCTGGAGCCCTGAACTTGACGAAACGGGGAACTCGCTGGCGGGGGGCGCGGTACTGGAAAAACTCACTCAACAGATAGGACGCTCGGTTTACTGATGGACGCTCTGGAAAGTTTGTTCTCGCGCCTACAGCGCTCGACCTTTCGCAGCCGCTTTCGCCTGGGCGTAAAAGAACGGCAGTATTGTATTGATAAAGGCCCGGACGTGATTGATAGCCACGCGGCAGATTTTGTCGCCCGGCGTTTGGCTCCGGCGCTGCCCAAAAACGATGGCAAACAAACGCCGATGCGCGGTCATCCGGTGTTCATCGCCCAACATGCCACGGCGACATGCTGCCGTGGTTGTCTGGAAAAATGGCACCAAATCCCGCAGGGGCAGGTGCTTAACGAAGCGCAGCAGCACTATATTGTCGGCGTGATCCACCACTGGCTGGTGATTCAGATGAACCGCAATGATAGCTGATGTCGTTCAGTTTATTCCGAAAAACTATCGTTTTTGATAGCTTGCAACGACAGCGACGGCTCAATATGATAAGGCGGGCGTCGTATCGGAATAATTTGTGTTATGAACACTTTTGGCAAACTAATCACGAATAATGGGGTAGCGGGAACCCAGTTTGTCAGACGTATGTATCTGATGCGGCTGCTCGGCACTTTTCTCTGTTTTCTTCCTATCTTTTCAGTGCTTACGGAACGTCATCAGCCGCAGCCTTTACTGCTGCTGTTGGCGGCCAATGCTTTTATCTGGCCTACGCTTGCGTATCTGCGCGCCAAATGTGCACCGGTTCCACGGCAGGCTGAGTTTCAGAACCTGCTATTCGATGCAGCAGCCGGTGGTTTTTGGATTGCGATGATGGCGCTTAATCCGCTGCCTTCGGTGACGATCGCCACGATCCTGCTGGCGGATCGCCTCTCGGCGGGCGGCATTCCCTTAATGCGCAAAGCGGCGATAATCTTGTTGGGCGTGTTTCTGGTCAGTTGGTTGTCTTGTGGGATGCCGCTTTACGCTGCTGTTTC
>JBOFJM010000034.1:0-3492 GCA_051656825.1 Kluyvera sp. | reverse complement strand
AGGTGCTGACCACCGTAACGCCCGGCGCGAGCGTCGATGTGTTAGTGACCGACCACGGTATTGCCGTCAATCCGGCTCGCCAGGACTTGATTGATAACCTGCGCGCCGCCGGTGTGCCATTGATGACTATCGAGCAGCTCCAGCAGCGGGCTGAACTGCTCACCGGCAAGCCTGAACCGATCGCTTTCACTGACCGCGTGGTTGCCGTCGTTCGCTACCGCGATGGTTCCGTGATTGATGTTATTCGTCAGGTTAAACGTTGATGGACGGCGCAGCGCTGCTATCCGGCGGCCAGCCAGCGACGCTTGAAGAGGTACTGCTTGCGCGTGAAAAACGCGCGAGCAGGCAGCGTCAGGCGATCGGTTGCTATCGGCTACCGCTTATCTCTTTCTCACTGGTTGCCCCTGGCGCGGTAAAAAATTCGCCGGTATGGCGGCGGGTTGCGGACTACGCAGTGGGCGAAATCACGGCGCTTTGCCAGCAGAGGGAATGGGTGATTGTCTGGGAAAAACGCGTTGATGAATGCAGTGGCCCGGAATGGATGGCAGCCGTCTGCGCTCCTGCGAAGGAACTGAAACGGCAGATGTTGATGCTGGAGACGCACCACGCGCTGGGGCGGCTCTGGGATATTGATATTGTGCAGAGCGATGGACAGTCGCTCTCTCGCCGTGAACTGGGGTTTCCTGCCCGATGTTGTCTGGTTTGCCAGCAGGAAGCCCATGTCTGCGCTCGGGGGCGACAGCATACGCTCGACCTCCTGCTGGATGAAATTGCACGAAGGATTGAAAGCTATGAGCGTGAGCACTGTGACTGAACGGCATCGGGTAGACAGCCTGTCGCCGCAGGGTGGGGACATCATCAGGCTGGTGGAACGGGCGTTGTTAACTGAAGTCCGTTTAACGCCGAAACCGGGGCTGGTGGATATTCGTAATTCAGGCGCGCATCAAGATATGGATTTGGCGGCGTTCGAGCGCAGTACCGCAGCCATTGCGCCCTGGATGGAAAAGTTTTTCATTATGGGCAACAGCACGGCACAACTGGAGGCGGAAAACGTGCTGGTGATGCTGCGCCCGCTGGGGATGGCCTGTGAAAACGACATGCTACAGGCGACGGGCGGGGTGAATACCCATCGTGGCGCAATCTTTGCCTTTAGCCTGCTCAGTGCGGCGATTGGGCGTATTGTGGCAAGGCAAGAAGCGCTGGAGCAAAACCGTATTTGCGATCAGGTCGCGCGTTTGTGCCGAAATATTGTCGCCCGTGAGCTTTCACCAGGCAAAGGCCGGAAGCTGACGAAAGGAGAGGCGCATTTTTTACGCTTTGGGTTATCGGGCGCGCGCGGCGAAGCGGAAAGCGGGTTTCGCACTGTCAGAACTCAGGGGCTGCCCGTTTACAACCGAGTGTTACAAGAGCACAGCGACACCAACCTGGCCTTAATGCAAACGCTTCTGCATTTGATGGCCTGGAATGATGACACCAACTTAGTCTCTCGCGGCGGGTTAGAGGGCCTTTATTACGTACAGCAGCAGGCGCAAAAAATATTATGGCAGGGCGGTGTGCTGGTTAATGGTGGCATTGAAGCAATGCAGGCGCTGGATGATGAACTTATCTCGCGTCATCTTAGCCCCGGCGGCAGCGCAGATTTACTGGCGGTAACTTGGTTTTTGAGTCATTTCCCCAGTGGGGCAATCTATTCTGAGTAAGTTTCACTTCATTTCCCTCCCGTGATAATGATTCATCCTGCGGGATGAATCATGCCTTTTACTGATACGCCTCTCTGTTTATCATTTTATTCTAATTATTGTCGTTTTCGGCTGGCGGCTCTGAAGTGGGCTGGTTACTCTGAGAACGGTTTACGCAAAATTAACATAAGAGAATAGCTATGCATGATGCACAAATCCGCGTCGCCATTGCAGGCGCTGGCGGCCGCATGGGACGCCAGTTAATCCAGGCAACATTGGCGATGGAAGGCGTTCAACTGGGCGCAGCGCTGGAGCGTGAAGGCTCTTCTTTACTGGGCAGCGATGCCGGTGAACTGGCGGGCGCGGGGAAGTCTGGCGTTACCGTTCACTGCAGCCCCGAAGCCGTAAAAGACGATTTCGACGTTTTCATCGATTTTACTCGCCCGGAAGGCACGTTAACGCATCTGGCATTTTGCCGCGAGCACGGTAAAGGCATGGTCATTGGTACGACCGGTTTCGACGATGCTGGCAAACAGGCGATTCGCGATGCCTCGCAAGAGATTGCCATTGTGTTTGCTGCCAACTTTAGCGTCGGCGTAAACGTCATGCTGAAGCTACTGGAGAAAGCGGCAAAAGTGATGGGCGACTATACCGACATCGAAATTATTGAAGCGCACCATCGCCATAAAGTGGATGCACCGTCAGGCACAGCGCTGGCGATGGGCGAGGCGATTGCCTCGGCGCTGGATAAAGATCTGAAAGATTGCGCGGTCTACAGCCGTGAAGGTTACACCGGCGAGCGTGTGCCGGGCACTATCGGCTTTGCCACCGTGCGCGCGGGCGATATTGTCGGTGAACATACGGCGATGTTTGCCGATATCGGCGAGCGTGTAGAGATAACGCATAAGGCCTCCAGCCGCATGACGTTTGCCAACGGCGCAGTGAGATCGGCTTTGTGGCTAAAATCAAAGCGTAATGGTCTTTTTGATATGCGTGATGTGCTTAATTTGAATGAATTATAACGATTTATTACCCGTAGTGATGTGGTTGTTGTAGTCATAGTTCATTGATTACAAAGGGCAATAATTTATTGCCCTTTATTTTAAGTGTTTTTTATCTATTTGGTTTTTAAGTTCTCATTTTTCTATGTTTAGTGGAAAAAATTTGTTGGTTAAATGTAAATTTTGACCATCTGGTCTACTTTTTTGCGTTCACACCTACGATTTAACACTCTTCCTGCTCCGCAAGCGTTTTCCACAATGAGTTAGTTGATCTTTTTGGCGGTTTTTGGCTGGTGGTTTCACCAGTGCCATAAAATAATAATAAAAAATGCCCTTTAAGGTAGACTTTTGCCGAGGCTGTCTCTAGAATGCCGCCGTTTGCCAGAAATTCATCGGTAAGCAGATTTGCATTGATTTATCGCATTGAAATGAATTAACATGCAAATAAAGCGAGTAAATATTCTCTGGAGGGTGTTTTGATTAAGTCAGCGCTATTGGTTCTGGAAGACGGAACCCAGTTTCACGGTCGGGCCATAGGGGCAACAGGTTCGGCGGTTGGGGAAGTCGTTTTCAATACTTCAATGACCGGTTATCAAGAAATCCTCACTGATCCTTCTTATTCTCGCCAAATCGTCACTCTTACTTATCCCCATATTGGTAATGTCGGCACTAACGCCGCTGATGAAGAGTCTTCCCAGGTTCACGCACAAGGTCTGGTGATTCGTGACCTGCCGCTGATTGCCAGCAACTACCGCAACACTGAAGACCTCTCTTCTTACCTGAAACGCCATAACATCGTGGCGATTGCCGAT
>JBOFJM010000033.1:0-5632 GCA_051656825.1 Kluyvera sp. | reverse complement strand
CCGGGGAGCCCGTTTACGGGCCGTAAGTAACGAAGTCTGATGCAAATGTCAGATCGTATGCGCCTGTTAGGGCGCGGCTGGTAAGAGAGCCTTATAGGCGCATCAGAAAAACCTCCGGCTATGCCGGAGGATATTTATTCGTCTGTAGAAAATGTGTCGATCGGATAAGGTTATTGTGTAGGCCGGATAAGGCATTTATGCCGCCATCCGGCAGATGCCTGATGGCGCTACGCTTATCAGGCCTACGAGAGTATCTACTGCAAATCCTGTACATAAAAAAAGCCGCTTGCGCGGCTTTTTACATACTGTGCTGGCGATTACTTCGCTTTACTCTCCAGGTTCTCAACCTGCGGCACACCGGTGGCGGCAGAGGAAGAGAGCAGGCCAGTTTTGGCATAGCCAAACAGCTTCTCACGTGTATCAGTGATGTCCAGGTTACGCATGGTCAACTGACCAATACGGTCATCTGGGGAGAATACGGAATCGCCTTTCTCCATGGTCAGACGCTCAGCTTTGTAAGTCAGGTTGTCAGACACGGTGTTCAGAATCGAATAGTCGTTACCACGGCGCAGTTCCAGGGTGACTTCACCGGTAATCTGGCTGGCAACCCAACGTTGCAGTGAGTCACGCAGCATCAGCGCCTGAGAGTCGAACCAACGGCCCTGATACAGCAGACGGCCCAACTGACGGCCATGCGCGTGATATTGCTCAATAGTATCTTCGTTGTGAATACCAGTCAGCAGACGCTCATAAGCAATGTGCAGCAGCGCCATCCCCGGAGCTTCGTAAATACCACGGCTTTTCGCTTCGATAATACGGTTTTCAATCTGGTCGCTCATGCCCAGACCGTGACGCCCACCAATGCGGTTGGCTTCCAGCATCATCTCGACGTCATCGCTGAAGGTTTTGCCGTTCAGCGCCACCGGATGGCCTTGCTCAAAGCGCACGGTCACTTCTTCTGCTGGGATTTTCACGCTTTCATCCCAGAACTTCACGCCCATAATAGGGTTAACGATTTTGACGCTGGAGTTGAGAAATTCCAGGTCTTTCGCTTCGTGTGTTGCGCCGAGCATGTTGGAGTCGGTGGAGTAGGCTTTTTCGACAGACATTTTGTAGTCAAAGCCGCAGGCAATCATAAATTCAGACATTTCATGACGGCCACCCAGCTCATCGATAAAGTCGGTATCGAGCCACGGTTTGTAAATCTGTAATTCTGCGTTGGTCAGCAGGCCATAACGATAAAAACGTTCGATATCGTTGCCTTTATAGGTACTGCCATCACCCCAGATGTTGACGCCATCTTCTTTCATGGCAGCAACCAGCATGGTGCCGGTGACGGCACGGCCCAGTGGTGTGGTGTTGAAGTAGGTCAGCCCGCCGGTGGTGTTATGGAATGCGCCACACTGAATCGCGGCAATGCCTTCAGCGACCAGTTGCTTACGGCAGTCGATCAGACGAGCGTTCTCTGCGCCATACTCCATAGCACGACGTGGGATCGCATCATAGTCCTCTTCGTCCGGCTGCCCCAGATTTGCAGTATATGCATAAGGGACTGCGCCTTTTTGTCGCATCCACAGCAACGCCGCGCTGGTGTCCAGACCGCCAGAGAAGGCGATACCAATACGTTGACCTACCGGAAGATGCTTGAGAATCGTCGTCATAAAGTAAAACCCTGCTTTGATAGACTGATAGAGAAAACGCTTTCCGCTCTCAGTGAATTTTTATGCAAAATAAATGAGTTTTCATTTAATCATCTTTTGTGTGATACCGGAAGCGGTTCATGTATTTTTTAGTGAAAAATCCTCGTTACTGGCGGAGATTGCGCAGGATATATGACCCGAAGAGACTGATTAAATCATCTGCATAGATTGTAAGGTTGACAAGATGTGAACAATATCTCTATACTACAGGCCGGTTTTACGTCCCGTCCTCGGTACCAAATCCCAGCATTATTTGCATTTTTTACTCACAAAGCGTAAAATTTGCCACGTTTCAGGCGCGGGGTGGAGCAGCCTGGTAGCTCGTCGGGCTCATAACCCGAAGGTCGTCGGTTCAAATCCGGCCCCCGCAACCACTTTCCCTTAGAGTTCTTTTTCAAATATACTGTGAAGACTTAGGCCTTCGTAGCAGGATTTGAAAAAAATTCTTTTCGGAAGGTTCTCCAGGCCGCAGTTGCGGCTATAGGGTTCAGTTATCTAAAGCCCCGATTTATCGGGGTTTTTTGTTATCTGACTACAGAATAACTGGGCTTTACGCCCTTTTTTTATGTCTTGGGGGTGGGTTTGTCCACATTAGAGCAAAAATTAACAGAGATGATTACGGCACCAGTTGAAGCCTTGGGCTATGAACTGGTCGGCATCGAATTTATTCGCGGTCGCACATCCACACTGCGCATCTATATTGATAGTGAAGATGGCATCAATGTTGATGATTGTGCTGATGTGAGCCACCAGGTAAGCGCAGTAATGGACGTTGAAGATCCTATTACCGTTGCTTATAACCTGGAAGTTTCCTCTCCGGGCCTCGACCGTCCTATGTTCACCGCAGAACACTATACGCGTTTCATGGGTGAAGAGGTGACGCTGGTCCTGCGCATGGCGGTACAGAACCGTCGTAAATGGCAGGGCGTTATCAAAGCGGTAAACGGTGAGATGATCACTGTGACAGTCGAAGGCAAAGATGAAGTGTTCGCGCTGAGTAACATCCAGAAGGCGAACCTGGTTCCCCACTTTTAACAGTCTGGATTGAGGTGAAAGGCCCCGATGAACAAAGAAATTTTGGCTGTTGTTGAAGCCGTTTCCAATGAAAAAGCGCTGCCGCGTGAGAAGATTTTCGAAGCGTTGGAAAGTGCGCTGGCAACGGCGACAAAGAAAAAATACGAACAAGAAATCGACGTGCGCGTAGAAATTGACCGTCGCAGCGGCGATTTTGACACGTTCCGCCGCTGGGTTATCGTTGAAGAAGTAACCCAGCCAACCAAAGAAATTACGCTCGAAGCAGCGCGCTTTGAAGACGAAAGTCTGAACGTGGGCGAATACGTTGAAGACCAGATTGAATCTGTCACCTTTGACCGTATCACCACCCAGACGGCAAAACAGGTTATCGTGCAGAAAGTACGTGAAGCCGAACGCGCAATGGTTGTTGACCAGTTCCGTGAACACGAAGGTGAAATCATCACCGGCGTGGTGAAGAAAGTGAACCGCGACAATATCGCCCTGGATCTCGGCAACAATGCCGAAGCTGTTATCCAGCGTGAAGATATGCTGCCGCGTGAAAACTTCCGTCCTGGCGACCGTATCCGTGGCGTGCTGTACTCCGTACGTCCGGAAGCGCGCGGTGCGCAGCTGTTCGTGACCCGTTCCAAGCCGGAAATGCTGATCGAACTGTTCCGCATTGAAGTGCCGGAAATCGGCGAAGAAGTCATTGAGATTAAAGCAGCGGCTCGTGATCCGGGTTCTCGTGCCAAAATCGCAGTGAAAACCAACGACAAGCGTATCGACCCTGTCGGTGCTTGCGTCGGTATGCGCGGTGCGCGTGTTCAGGCAGTTTCGACTGAGCTGGGCGGCGAGCGTATCGATATCGTCCTGTGGGATGATAATCCGGCACAGTTCGTGATTAACGCAATGGCTCCGGCAGACGTCGCATCCATCGTGGTTGACGAAGACAAGCACACCATGGATATCGCTGTTGAAGCTGGTAATCTGGCTCAGGCGATTGGCCGTAATGGTCAGAACGTCCGTCTGGCTTCTCAGCTCAGCGGTTGGGAACTCAACGTGATGACCGTTGATGACCTGCAAGCTAAGCATCAGGCCGAAGCGCACGCTGCTATCGATACCTTCACCAAATATCTCGATATTGATGAAGAGTTTGCGACCGTGCTGGTCGAAGAAGGGTTCTCCTCACTGGAAGAACTGGCCTACGTGCCAATGAAAGAACTGCTGGAAATCGATGGTCTGGATGAAGCGACCGTTGAGGCGCTGCGCGAACGTGCGAAAAACGCCCTGACCACTCTGGCACTTGCCCAGGAAGAAAGCCTCGGTGATAACAAACCGGCTGACGATCTGCTGAACCTGGAAGGGTTGGATCGCGCACTGGCTTTCAAACTGGCCGCTCGTGGTGTTTGTACGCTGGAAGACCTCGCTGAACAAGGCGTTGACGACCTGTCTGATATCGAAGGGTTGACCGACGAGAAAGCGGGTGAGCTGATTATGGCTGCACGTAATATTTGCTGGTTCGGCGACGAAGCGTAATAAACTGTAGCAGGAAGGAACAGCATGACAGATGTAACCGTAAAAACGCTGGCCGCAGAGATACAGACCTCGGTGGATCGCCTGGTACAGCAATTTGCTGACGCTGGTATCCCGAAGTCTGCTGATGACTCTGTGTCCGCACAAGAGAAACAAACCTTACTGGCGCATTTGAATCGTGAAAACGGTTCTGCCCCGGATAAGCTGACGTTGCAGCGCAAAACGCGCAGCACACTCAACATTCCTGGTACCGGTGGAAAAAGTAAATCGGTACAAATCGAAGTCCGCAAGACACGCACCTTTGTGAAACGCGATCCGCAAGAGGCTGAACGCCTGGCCGCGGAAGAGCAGGCGCAGCGTGAAGCGGAAGAGCAAGCCCGTCGTGAAGCTGAAGAAGCAGCTAAACGCGAGGCGCAACAAAAAGCTGAACGTGAGGCCGCAGAACAAGCTAAGCGTGAAGCCGCTGATAAAGCGAAACGTGAAGCTGCGGAAAAAGACAAAGTGAGCAATCAACAGACCGACGATATGACAAAAACCGCCCAGGCCGAAAAAGCCCGCCGTGAAAATGAAGCTGCCGAGCTGAAGCGTAAAGCGGAAGAAGAAGCACGTCGCAAGCTTGAAGAAGAAGCGCGCCGCGTAGCGGAAGAAGCTCGCCGTATGGCAGAAGAAAACGAGAAGAATGGGGTGAATGTCGCTGAAACGACAGAAGACACCAGCGATTACCACGTGACCACTTCTCAACATGCCCGCCAGGCAGAAGACGAAAACGACCGCGAAGTTGAAGGTGGTCGTGGTCGTGGTCGCAATGCGAAAGCAGCGCGCCCGGCGAAAAAAGGTAAACACGCTGAATCTAAAGCTGACCGTGAAGAAGCGCGTGCTGCGATTCGTGGCGGTAAAGGTGGCAAACAGCGTAAAGGTTCTTCCCTGCAGCAGGGCTTCCAGAAGCCAGCTCAAGCGGTTAACCGTGACGTTGTGATTGGCGAAACCATCACCGTTGGCGAACTGGCTAACAAGATGGCCGTTAAAGGCTCTCAGGTCATCAAAGCGATGATGAAACTGGGTGCAATGGCGACCATCAACCAGGTCATCGACCAGGAAACCGCACAGCTGGTTGCCGAAGAGATGGGCCACAAAGTTATCCTGCGTCGTGAAAACGAGCTGGAAGAAGCAGTAATGAGCGACCGTGACACCGGTGCTGCGGCTGAACCGCGTGCACCTGTTGTGACTATCATGGGTCACGTTGACCACGGTAAAACCTCTCTGCTTGACTACATTCGTTCAACGAAAGTGGCTTCTGGCGAAGCGGGTGGCATTACTCAGCACATCGGTGCGTACCACGTTGAAACCGACAACGGTATGATCACCTTCCTGGATACCCCAGGGCA